>JAIRTZ010000112.1 GCA_031254685.1 Methanomassiliicoccaceae archaeon | reverse complement strand
AGGCGATCCGAATGGCTGATGTAGATAGCATTCCCTCGGAAGTGGTCGAGATAATCGGCCGCACCGGGATGACCGGGGAGGCCACGCAGGTAAAGGTGCGTGTGCTCGACGGGCGTGACAAGGGAAGGATCATCACAAGGAACATCATGGGCCCCGTAAGGATGGGCGATATCCTCATGCTGAGGGAGACGTCCAGAGAGGCCAGAAAGCTTGGGATGAGGTGATCCCGTGGCAGAGAAAAGGAATTGTTCGTTCTGCGGCAAGGAAATTGAACCGGGAACGGGTAAGATGTTCGTCAAAAAGGACGGCACCGTCCTGAACTTCTGTACGAATAAATGTTTCAAGAACATGATCGAGCTGAAGCGCGTCCCCAGAACAACGAGATGGACGGCGAAGTACGCGATCGAGAAGAAGGCGCGCCTGAAGGCGTCAGAGAAGAAGTGATCCCATGGAGCGGACGTACATAATGATCAAGCCCGACGCCGTGCAGCGCGGGTTGATCGGCGAGATAGTCGCACGCTTCGAGAACAAGGGCATGCAGCTCATCGCTATGAAGCTGATGCTCATTCCCCGCGAGGTCGCCGAAAGACATTACGGGGAGCACAAGGGAAAGAAGTTCTTCGATCCGTTAATTTCGTACATCACGTCCGGCCCCGTGCTGGCGATGGTGTGGGAAGGCGAGGATGCCGTGTCCGTATGCAGGAACATGATGGGCAAGACGAATCCGAAGGAAGCGATGCCCGGTACGATACGCTGTGACTACGGGATGCAGACCGGAAGGAACATCATACACGGTTCCGACTCGCCGGAGTCCGCGGAGCGGGAGATCTCGATATTCTTCAGGCCCGAGGAACTCGTGAAGTACGACAGAACCGTCGAGAAATGGATATACGAGTGAACGTCCCACCGGAAAAGGTGAAGATATGGCGATCAGGCAACCGGTCGTGAGCGTCCTTGGTCACGTCGACCACGGGAAGACGAGACTCCTTGATACGATCAGGGGCACCTCCGTCATCTCCAGGGAAGCGGGACTGATAACGCAGCATATCGGGGCCACCGAAGTGCCTATAGACCACATCTACAAAGTATGCGGCAAACTGATCGGCAGCAAGAAGTTCACCGTTCCGGGATTGCTTTTCATCGATACGCCGGGGCACCACTCGTTCATTACGTTACGGGCAAGAGGCGGCTCGCTCGCCGATCTTGCCGTTCTCGTGATAGACATCAGGGAAGGCCTGAAGCCGCAGACGGTCGAATCGATAAGGATCCTGAAACAGTACAAGACGCCGTTCGTCATCGCAATGAACAAGATCGATACGATCCAGGGATGGATGTCCGAAAAGGGAAGGCCGTTCATCCTCGCCGAGAAGGAACAGCAGGAACGCACGATGGAAGTGTTCAACGACAAGATGTACAACATCATCTCATTGCTCGCCGCCGAGGGCGTCCCCGCGGACCGGTACGACCGTATAGATGACTTTACCAAAGCCGTGGCATTGGTGCCGGTCAGCGCGAAGGAAGGGGAGGGCGTGCCCGACCTGCTGCTGATGCTCGTGGGACTCGCTCAGCGTTTCCTGGAGTCGCAGCTTTCAAGCGAGGAGGGGCCCGGGAAAGGGACGATACTCGAGGTGAAAGAAGAAAAGGGATTGGGGCAGACGCTCGACATGATCCTGTACTCCGGGATACTGAGGCGCGGCGACACCGTCGCGTTGGGAACGCGCGCCGCGCCGATCATCACTAAGGTCAAAGCCATACTGAAGCCGAAACCGCTCGATGAGATAAGAGATCCGAGGGACAGATTCGATTCCGTCAAAGAATTGCATGCGGCCGCCGGCGTGAAGATATCATGCCAGAACATGGACGGTGTCATTGCGGGAGCTCCGCTGATGGTCGTCAGCGGCCCGAACGATCCCGCCGTGGCGGAGATGAAGGAGGAATCGTCCGTAAAGATAGATACGCAGGAGGACGGCGTCCTGATCAAGGCGGACGCCATCGGTTCGCTGGAGGCGCTGGCATTTGAAGCGAAAGCGGCGTCCATACCGATCCGTAAGTACGGCATCGGGGAGATCTCAAGGCGCGATGTCGTCGACGCGGCGGCATGCAACACCCGGATGAACAGGATCATCTTAGGATTCAACGCGGAGCTGTCCAAGGACGCCGCCGCGGAACCGGAGGCGCAGGGCGTCAGGATCTTCTCCAACCCCGTAGTATACCGTCTGATAGAGGAGTACAAAGAATGGCTCGACGAGACCAAGAAGAAGCAGGACGCCGACAAGAGGTCCGAGTTCTCATTCCCGGCTAAGTTCAAGATATTGCCGAATTGTGTGTTCCACGCGGCGAAACCGGCGATCGTCGGCGTCCGCGTATTGGCGGGAAGGATAAGACCGAACCAGAGGCTGATAATGCCCGACGGACGTTCCGTAGGCAAGATAAGAAGCATACGGTCCGGCGAGGAGGTCGTCAAGGAGGCGACGCAGGGGCAGGAGGTCGCGGTTGCGATCGATGACGTAACGATAGGAAGGCAGGCGGACGTAAATGACGTGATATACGTCGACCTTCTCGGCTCCGCCGTGAAGGAGATGTCCAAGATGGACATGACCGATGACGAACGGATGACGCTCGAAGAGGTCATCGCGATCAAGCGGAAGGAAGATCATTTCTGGGGGATGTGACGATGTCGCCGAAGAACAAGCAGCACACCGAGTCCAAGGAGATGATACAGGAGGTCGACAGATTCGTCGACAGCCTCTCGAAGGCGGCGAAGGCGAAACTGAAAATGCCCACGGAGTTCAACAAACTGTGCTTCTGCGGGATGGGCGCGTCGGCGATGAGCGGCGACATCATCGCGGACGCCGCGCTCACGTCATGGGATATCCCGGTGCACGTGATAAGGTCCACGGGGATACCCAGCTGGACCGACGAGCTGACGCTGATAGTCGCGTCCAGTTATTCCGGGAACACCCGTGAGACGTTGATGATGTACGAGCAGGCAAAGGCGAAGGGATGCAAGATCGTCGCGATGGCGGCAGGCGGCGAACTGAGGGACAGATGCCTGAAGGACGGCAACACACTGATAGTGATGCCCGGAGAAATGCAGCCGAGGAGCGCCGTCGGATATACGATAGGATATTTGGCCAACATAATCGAAGCGGCCGGCGGCCCGAAGATAAGGACGGAAATGACGAGAATGCTCCCGGCGCTCCGCAAGTACAGGGAAAGCATCTGGACGCGCAGCCCGGACAGCCCCGCCAAGGATATCGCGGAAAAGCTGTACGGCATCGTGCCGGCCATATACGCCACCGGATCGCTCTCATCGGCCGCGATAAGGTGGAAGAACCAGATCAACGAGAATGCGAAGATGATCGCCTTCAACGGCGCCATACCGGAAATGAACCATAACGAGATAGTCGGATGGTCCGAATGTATCCTAAGGTCGAAATGCAGGCCGGTGTTCCTGTGCGAGGATGAGGCGCCGGACCCCGTAAAGCGGATGATGAACGAATCGATCGACGTCATGAGAGCGTCCGGCGTCGATTCGGTGACGGTCAGGATCGAAGGTCACACCGGACTGGAGAGAAGTCTGAAAGCGATAATGCTCGGCGATTACGTATCGTTGTTCCTGGCGGCCATGAACGGCGTCGACCCTATGGAGGTCGAGACAATAAAGTCGTTCAAGCAGAGGCTCTCGGCACTGCTGGGGCGTAAGAAACCGCCGGCGCCGAAGAAGAAGAAAGCGGACGCGTAAGGCCACGCACAGCTGTAATACGCGCAGTGATATGCGCGCAAATAAAAACCCGAACCAAAAGTATATAAGTTATTCTCTAATAAGGCGCTAAATACAGGTGTAATGATGGTTGACTTTAAAGTGGTCGTGGGAGACGTCAAGACGGGCAAGTCGCACAAGGTGACGGTGTCCGGACATCACGCCAACTCCCTCATGGGAA
>JAIRTZ010000079.1 GCA_031254685.1 Methanomassiliicoccaceae archaeon | reverse complement strand
ATCGAGACGGTGGTGAAGGGGTTAGGCGTAAAATTCGCCGAAACGGTGGACCCGTATGATATCAAGGCGACCACCGACACCATAGCGAGGGCCGTCGGATACGACGGCCTCTCGGTGGTGGTGGCGAAACGCGCGTGCCCGCTTGAGCTGAAGAAGAATAAAATGCTGGGGTCCGAGATATGCGAGGTCGATCAAAGCGTATGCATCCAGTGCTCCGTGTGCATCTCGTCGATAGCATGCCCGGCGCTGATGAAAAAGGACGGTGTCGTTTCCATCGATAAGACGCAGTGCATGGGGTGCATGATGTGCGGCCGTGTATGTCCCCGGAACGCGATAAGGGTGATAAAATGAAGTACGTCATACAGATCGTAGGGGTCGGGGGACAGGGCGTCCTCCTCGCGTCGATGGTGCTCGGGAGCGCCGCGATGAACGCGGGCCACAACGTTGCGATGAGCGAGGTCCACGGAATGGCGCAGCGCGGAGGCAGCGTACTGTCGACGCTGCGCATCGGGAAGGACATCACAAGTCCGCTCGCATCCGACGGCGAGGCGGACATGATATTGGGCTTCGAACCTGTGGAGACGTGCAGAAATCTCACGTTAGGGAACAAGGATACGATGATAGTGATGAATCTCGATCCGATATATCCGTCCACGGTGACCGCGGGTTTCTCTCAGTATCCGCAGCTCAGCGACGTGACGGATGCGATATCCAAGGTCACCGGCAATGTTATGACGATAGGCGCCACATCCATCGCCGAGAAGGCGGGAAAGGCCGTCGCGGCGAACGCCGTGATGATCGGCGCGGCCGCCGCCGTCAAAGGGTTCCCGCTGTCCAAGGATTCCGTAAGGGATTCGCTGCTGTCGTTAGTTCCGGAGAAGTTCAGGGAACTGAACGCGAAGGCGTTCGATATGGGATATGACGCGATGCAGAAATGATAGGGGCCGGTGTCGTTCATAGACTTCCGTTGACGTCGGAGACGACCCTGATGCCATATTCTTTTATTGTCGCATCGGTCTTCTCACGAATGTACTCGCTGATCTCAGCAGAGGTCATATCCTTCGTCTCCTCATACATCCTGAGCCGGATCGCATCGACCTCACGTTCTATCGGATGGATCTTTCTTCCCATGCTCCATGACCTCCTTCGGCGAACATATTTTGACGGCACGGTATCCGTTCAGTGTATGGACATGCGTTGTCATTCTTATTGTTTTCCATTTTACGATATGCCTGAGATTCGAGAACTGCGATCCCGTTTGCGCAGGTAGCCTCCCGGAAGAGAACGGCCGCATCCGCAACCTAAAGCCTCCGCTGAACGAAGGCCGAAAAAAGATAAATTGTAAAAGGTTTGACATCTCGGAACTTCAACTTGTTTACAGGTCGTAGTTCTTCGGGTTGAACGCGGGTACGTCCTTGTACTGCTTCAGGCAGTAGTCGACGAACTTGCTCTCCTCGTCCGGCAGTTTCTCCAGCGTCTTTATGATGCCTTCGAGAACGTCCTTCTGTTTTATGGTGAGCGGGAGTTCCTTCTTCTTGTTGCCGTCGCGTATGATCTTCGCCGCGGTGATGGCTGCTGCCTTCGACCTGAGGTAGAGGTTCTTTCCCTCTGCGACAATTGCCTGTCCGATCTTGAAGGCGTTGTCGTAGGCGAGGATGTAACCTTCCGGTCCCCTTGCGCGGTCCGTGAACATGTACAGGTCCCTGAGTGTCTTCTGCTTCCCGAACGCGATCGCGGTGTTCATCAGCGCGACCTCGTAACCGAGCGATCCCAACCAGCACTGAACGGACGAGCCGCCGAACTCCGAGTGGTATTCTACGGACTCGTTCGACCAAACGTCGCATATCTGTGCCATCAGGTTGCCCTGAAGATCAGCGTGTGCGCACTGGCAGTTCTTTCCTTCCTGTGCGTTCGGCTTACCGGCGATCGTCTTACAGATCGGTCCCTCGTAACCGCAGTCCTTGTCAGGTCCGGTTGCTCCGCATTCCCATGCGACCAGCGTCCTTGCGGATGCTATCGCCCTTGTGATCGCCGAGAACGTCCTCTGAACGTCGTTGTCCAGGAAACCGCCGGCCATGAACATCGATGTGTTCGCACCGGAACAGTTCGTGTCTCCTCCGGGGGTCACTTTGTTCTTCTTGGCGATGTCCACGAGCTGGGGCCAGAGCCACGACATATCGAGCGAGCCGAGGTAACCGATACCGAACAGACACGCCGTTATGTCACCCATCTGAACACCGTAGTCGAGAAGTTCTTTTCCGCCCATCGACTCAACGGATATCAGGGATGCGCCGTTCTCACAAGCGATCTCCGCCGATATGATAAGTCTCTCGGGGTATGAGCGCTCTTTGTCCATCTTCGGCCTCAGGCCCTGGTCCGCCTCTCTCTGGTCGGGCAGGGTGTGCCTTATCGCAAGGTTGATGCCGTACTTGTCGTGCATCTTCTCGAGCAGCGCTGTCTGACCGGAAACGATCGATTCCGCCATCTTGGAGTTGGTACCCATCTGGGATATCCACTCCGTCTCCAGCTGGAGGTCGGGGAAACCGAGCGTCACTGCGCGGTTGACCGCATCCTGGGAGATGTAGTCGACGTACTCTTTCGTTATTCTCGCTATGTCCTTCTCCGTTCCCGGCCTGGGAGCATAGTTCAGCTCAGGTATGACGCGGCCCGCACCAACCTTTATCCCGAAGCCGTAGGACACCGGGTGTTTCGCGTGACCGAACACTATGTCATCGGCCTTGTCGTATGCCATCTTTGTGTATCTCGTTATGCTGGCCATCTTCAGACCCCCTTCACTATGTTGTCCCATTCGGCCTTGACCTTCTTCCAGTCGTAGCCTGCGACGATCTTGTCAGCTATTGGCGGTGTCTGCGGTGCCTTCTCCGAGTAGATACCCAGTTCGAAGCCTTCCGAGAACTCTCTGTTCACTGCGCCGCCTGCGGACATGAACGGGATGTTTATTCCCTTCGCCTTCATCTTCGCCGCGATCGCGGGGAATGCGCTCATCGTCGTTGTCATGAGTGCCGTTCCGGTAACGAGGAATGGTTTCTCCTTCGCAACGCATGCGACAACGTCGTCAACCGCAACATCTCTTCCCATGTCGATGACGCTGAAGCCTGCCGCCCTCATCATGACGGCCGCGATGTTCTTTCCTATGTCGTGCGGGTCGCCCTCTGCGACGTGCATGACCGCGAGACCCTTGGTCTTCCTTGCGGAACCGAGCTGCTTCTCAGCCAACGCGATACCGATCTCCATTGTCTTTGCGGCAAGCATGATCTCCGGGAGGTAGTAGATGTGCTCAGCGTACAGTTTGCTGACTATCTCCATTCCCGGGACAAGCCCCTCGTTAATGACGTCGAGGGGTTTCTTTGATTTCAGTGCGTCTGCCACCGTCTTTCCGACATCCTTGAACCTCATGTAGAGGACATCCTCTGCACAGGCCTTGAATACGGCATCTTTCGGCAGCAATTTCTTTGCGATGGCCTCGGGGCTTCCCTTGTTCTCAATCTCTACATCGTAGCGTCTGAGAATGAACCCGAAGTCAACACCTTTCTTGCTCAACATTTTTACAGCCTCCCGAACATCCGGCGGACCGGACGCTCGCATTATTACGATTGTTTATAGGCGTATTAAAAGATAGATTAAGGTTGGATGATACATCCATGTGGAGCGAAATCTTCGCATAGTTCACACTGTATTTAAACGTGTCTGTTATAAATACATAAAGGAGAAAGTATACCTGCCGATACAAAAAAACGCAACGAACTTGTACTTTGCAATAAAAGAAATGCTTTTATATGATAATGCAGTATTTCGGCTCCAACTTACAATAGTTAATATATACTACATTTTTGATTTTATCGTATTATGTTCACATGTATAATCGGAGGGTTCCTCGGATCCGGAAAGACAACGCTGCTGATGAAGATCGCCGGCAGGTGCAGACGTTCGGGGATAACGGTCGCGATATTGGTCAACGAGATGGGCGAGATCGGAATAGACGGGGCGACGATCAAAGCTGAAGGCTACGACGCGATCGAGCTTCCGGACGGGTGCATCTGCTGCTCGCTGTCCGGGACGCTGCAGAATGCGCTGAAGAACATCGACCGCGATATCCATCCCGACATCATTATTATCGAACCCACCGGATTGGCATTGCCGCATAAGGTAAAGGAGCTCGTGCACATATCGATGATAGAATCCGACCGTACGTTCATCGTGGGACTGGCTGATGCGAAGAGATTCGACGAGATCGTGAAAAGCAAGGAAGAGTTCTTCAAGAGGCAGCTGCACGCCTCGGACATTTTGCTGATAACGAAGACAGACCTCTGCAGCAAAGAGGAATTGGAAAGGATAACGTACATACTGGGGACGATGCATCGCGGAAAGGACATAATCCCCGTGTCGGCGGTGACCGAGGAAGGCATTGACGAAACGGTGAGGAGGATCTTGGATGAGTAACCTGTCTGGGGATTCCGGAGGCACCGCCCACGGGCTGAACGCGTACGCGGACGCCGCCGGCAAGGATACGTTGCCGGCGCTGGACAGGACAATGATATCGGTCGCGGAGTGGATCCGCGATTCCGCGGGAACGTTCCTCGGTCACGTGAAGATGGCGGTGACGACCGGCGCAAGGACAATGACGCTGAACCTCACCGACCTGGGAACGGGTGTGGAGCATCACGGCTCGCTGATCAGCGGCGAGCGTGTTGAGATACGGTTCATGGCCGCTGTGCTGGATGTCGACCGCAATGAATTGGCCGACAGGATGAACAAAGAATTGATATCGAACGGTTTTAAGATAAAGAAGAGTATGAACATAATAGAATTAGGGTGATCTGAATGTACGGAATATCGTTGGACATAGGGACAAGCGGAATAAGGGGGCATGCGGTTGAATTATCGTCGGGCAGGATATTATCGACGGCGATAACGGAATCGCACCCGCTCCCGGGAGCGAACATGATGGATCACCTGACGTTCTGCATCAAAATGGGACGTGAGCTGGCGCACGACATTCTGATGAGGACGGTGAACGACCTTATCGGAAAGCTCAACATCGACCTCGGTAAGGTGGAGCGCGTGGCGATATGCGGCAATCCGATACAGCTGTCGATGTTCCAGAACATCCAGATCGACGATCTTGCGTACGCTGGCGAGAAAGCATGGCAGACCCGCGGCATAACCCCTCTGAAACGGAACGCCAGAGTTATCCCTGCGATCGAGGTCGGACTGAACGTTCCTGACAAGGCGGACCTTCTCGTCCCGCCGGCGATCAAGCACGAGATCGGCGCCGATGCGCTGGCGATGATGATCAAGAGCGGCTTCCTGGACCAGAAGGAGAACTGCCTAGTCACCGATTACGGTACCAACGCGGAAATGGCGTTAAAGATCGGCGACAGCATTTATACTGGGTCCGCGGCCGCCGGGCCGGCGATGGAGGGCCAGCACATAAAGCACGGGATGCTCGCGTCGCCGGGGGCGATATGCGACCTCGAGTACGATTTCAACTACCGGTGCAAGGTGCTTGATGAGAATTTAATGGCACAGCCCGGGGACCTCATCGACATATCGAGAGGCTACGTTGCCGACGAGGGCGAGATGCACGGCAAGGCCATCGGTATAACCGGGACGGGAACGATCGCCGTGCTGGCCGCGGCCATGGAGTCCAACCTTTGGAAAAAGGGAAAACTGAACGTCATGGACGAACAGATAACGCTGCAGGACGGTATTTTCGTAACGGAGAACGATATAAAAGAGGCGGCGAAGGCCATCGGGGCCATGCGGGCCGGTCACTTCACGCTGCTTGAGCACGCCGGCATAAAGTTCCAGGACCTGAACATAA
>JAIRTZ010000104.1 GCA_031254685.1 Methanomassiliicoccaceae archaeon | reverse complement strand
CGTTCCTTCATTTCGAAAGGTCGGGTGTCGAATACGCGGTGCTCGAGACGGGAACGGGCGGACGGCTTGACGCAACCAACACCGTCATCCCGGAAATAACGGCGATAACGCATATAAGCCTCGAGCACGCGGAGATACTCGGCGACACGATAGAGAAGATCGCGTTCGAAAAAGCGGGAATAATAAAAAGGAATGTTCCTGTCGTGACCGCCAATTACGGGACGGCGCTCGACGTTATAAACGAAGTTGCAAAGAAGAACGGATCGCCGGTGATCGAGACGGACGCCGCGGATGTGACGTCATTCGCGAAAGGCCATGCGCGGATGAGCTATCGCGGGAAAATATATGAGATTGGGATACCGGGCAGATGCCAGGCGGAGAACGCCGCGATAGCGATAGAATGCGCGAGACTGATCAAAGGGATAACGAAGGAGCACATCTCAAAGGGAATACGGGATGTGAGATGGCGCGGAAGGATGGAATATCTCCCTTCGGAGAATATTATTATCGATGTGACGCACACGGCGGACGGGGCGGAGAGGCTCGCTCAGGACATCCTTGAGACGTACGGTCCGGTGACGCTGATAATCGGCATGTTCAGCGACAAATCGGCGGATAGGATATGCGTATCATTATCGCGGGTCGCGGAGGACATCATCGTCACGGCACCGAACTCAGAGCGGGCGATGCCGCCCGAGGCGCTCATGGGGACGATGAGAAAGTATTTCGACCGCATCACAACGGCAAAGGACGTGGGATCGGCGATCGATTCCGCAAAAGGGAAGGGGACCATTCTGATAACAGGGTCGGTGCACATGGCCGGGGAGGCGATATCATACCTCGGAAAATGATAACGATACTCGACCGCCTTTCCGCGGAATACGGAAAGGGAGCGTACCCGGGACGGTCGTCCGAAGGATTATCGCCGGAATGGGACCCATCTCCGTTCCATGTTCTGATAGCAACGATACTTTCGCAGAGGACGAAGGACAGCAATACGAGAAAAGCGTCCGACGCATTGTTCGGAAGATTCGATTCCGTCGAGGATATAGCGAACGCCGACGCCGGCGAGATATCGGAGCTGATAAGACCGGCAGGATTCCCCAAACAGAAGGCAAGGGCGCTGACGGACGTTTGCGGTATGCTCATCCGCGAATATCATTCGGAGGTGCCGTCGGATATCGACGAGCTGCTCAAACTGCCGATGGTCGGCCGCAAGACTGCCAACTGCGTCAGATCGTACGCGTTCGGCATCCAGGCGATATGCGTGGATACGCACGTCCACCGTATCGCAAATCTTATGGGACTGGTCAGTACGCGCAATCCCGACGAGACGGAGTTCGAGCTGATGAAGATAACGCCCGAGGACAGATGGTCCGATGTCAATCGATACGTAGTGAGGCACGGCCAGACCGTCTGCCTTCCGAACAATCCGAAATGCGAGAAATGTTCGATAGCCGATATGTGCGGCGCATCGCGCGCATGACTTCAGACCTTATACGTGGCCATGATGACATCCCCCTGCGGCAGGTACCCGACGTACGCCCAATGCCAATTCGTACTGACATTCGCGGTCGCCTCGCAGTGGAAGTACTTCACGCCGTCCACGATCACGTAACTGCCGCTGCCGTTCCATACCTCCACGCCGACGGCCACATGCGCGCCGGTGTAAACGGGACCGTCAAAGCAATGGATGCTGTGGACAACGCACCGTATGCCCAAGCACTTCAGAATGGCCGCTAACAGGAACGCATGGTCCTCGCAGTCGCCTCTCTTTTCCCAAAGCGTCTCCGGGGGCAGGTTCCAATAGTTGCTCACGCCCTTGTTCTCCGTGTCGGTGATGTACGGGAAGCTCTGAATGAACTTTAAAATAAAATTGATCGTCTGGAGCGTGGTCATATCGGAGGCCCGCGCCTGCCTCCACAGCTCCTGCGCGACCCATTGGATGACGGGGTCGTTGCATTCGACGTACGGGCCCAATTGATTGAATCCGTTGCTCCTCGGTACCTTAGAGGCCACAGCGTCATAATACCACGCGAAATTCATCGGAACGGCCATCGCCGCCGTTCCGGTGACCAGTTTGGAAGTGTCCGCCGATCTGTTATAATTCCATTCGAAATGTTTGACGACGTTCTCATCGACAACCTCGGTACATCTGCTGAACGCCGTGTACCCGTCGGAATACGTCACGGAATGGATGATCGAAAGGGCCTGTCCGTGCGGTGCCGAATACACAGTCTGATTCAACTGGCCTTTGGTTCCCGTGAGATCACGCAATCTCGATCCCGTCAGCTTATCGTCAATCACCCAGAGCCTGTACGCCACCTCCACGTTATACGCGGACGTCAGCGTGACGTTCGTGGGTGCTTTGCCGTTCGACAGTGTGACAGTGAACGAGGCGTCATGCACGATCGAGAATCTCGCCTCGATCAGAACATGATCTTTCACGGCGAACGAATACGTTTCGGAGGACGACAGCAAAGTGCCGTTCTGTGCGTACCATCCCTCGAACCTGAAACCCGGGGTCTTCTTAACGAGCGAACAGGTGAACGTGTTCCCGTACTTCACCGGGCCGCCGGGCGAAGAGAAAGCGGCGGCGTCAAAGAAGTTCGACGTGATCGTAACATCATACACATTCGCCTCG
>JAIRTZ010000023.1 GCA_031254685.1 Methanomassiliicoccaceae archaeon | reverse complement strand
CTTGTCGTTCTCTATGTCGAAGTATCTGACGAGACCCGCCTGCTGCTGTATCCCGCTGCCCTTTTCCTTTGCCATAGTCAATCTTTATCGTAAGTCGATATAAAAAACTTGTGAACAGTCCCGGATAAGAACGGCCCATTCCATATCACGGCATCGGTATACAGATGCGGATGGTCATACACGAAGGCGATCGATGAAAAAAGAGACCTTCATAACCATAAATGTTCAAATAATAAACAAATATTATAAAAATTATTGACAATGTAAATATTTTTATAGAATAATACTAATACCGAAGACAGAAAGGCAGGTTATTCTATGACACAGATCAATGTGAACATCCGCATGGACGAGGGTTTGAAGAAAGAGTTCGACGATTTCTGCAAAGATATGGGGATGACAATGACTGTGGCGTTCACTGTCTTTGCGAAGACCGTTGTCAGGCGGCAGAGGATCCCCTTCGATATTGCAAAGGACATACCCAATGCGGAAACGATAGCGGCGATCAAAGAAGTGGAGGCGATGAAGAGGGACCCCTCGCTAGGTAAGGCGTATACGGACGTTGATGAGATGATGAGGGAGCTGCTCCTTTGATGTATACGGTCAGACCGACCACGCGATTCAAAAAGGATCTGAGAATGGCCGAAAAACGAGGCTACAGAATTGACCTTCTGATGTCGGTGATAAAAAAACTTGCCGCAGGGGAAGCATTGGACAAAAGTTACAGCGATCACCCGTTAAAAGGTGAGTACAAAGGTTGCCGGGAGTGTCACATCACTCCCGACTGGCTTCTCATCTACGAAATAGAGAACGATACATTATTCTTGTATCTCACAAGAACGGGTACGCATTCCGATCTGTTTTAATTGATGATTCGTGCTGAAAAGCGCAACACGCATCACGGCCGATCATTCATTGCCGTTTCAGAAGGACGTGATAATGTCTTGAGAGCGATTTGTGCACCCTTTGGACGAAGATATCTTCGTTTTTCATCACATCCGTCCGCAATTCGTACGGAAGGACGACCGTCGCCCTTCCGCCGTCCCTGAGGCATTCGCCTATGGACGTCATCGCGCGTACGTGTATGCTTTTCGCGTCCTCGCCCGCGGTGTGCGTGGACCTTCCGTACGGCGGGTCGGTGACGACGGCGTCGGCATTGTCAAAACGGCCGCCGATATCGCCGATGTCGAGGATGTCGCTGTCATACAGTTTCAGGCCGAAATGTTCCATGTTCTCCATGCATCCGCTTACCATTTTCTCATCGAAGTCCGATGCTATTACTTTCATGCCCATGGACGCCGCCTCCATCACGATGCCTCCGGTGCCGCAGAACGGGTCGAGGACGACGCCGCCCTCTTTCACCCGGGTGAGGTTGATGGCGGCCCGCGCGAACTTCGGATGCAGCGATATCGGCGAGGAGAACGGACGTTCGCTCACTTTCCGTTCCTCGAACGCCGTCCGATCGACGTCGGCGTCGCAGATGAACATGTGCACCCTGTCGGAAAGGAACATGCGCACCTCGATGTCCGGGTCCTTCAGCGATACGTCGTTGTCCTTCGAAAGGATCTTTCCGAGCTTCCTCGTAAGGTCCTGCGTATCGACGCTGCGCATCATCCCCTTGTACCTTCTGGCGCGCACCGCAAAAGTACCTTCCGGAATCGTGACGTTATCGAACATCGCTGTGTCGGAGGGATCGAACGACCCGAGATATCTGCCGGCCTTCTGCGCCAGCGCGATCCTGCCGACGACATTATTGAACGCAGAATCATCAAAACGTATTATCGCATATCCCGGTCCGTCGGTCTGTTCCGCGTCATCGTCAAATATGCGGGCGCACGCGAGCGCCTCGGCGGCGGGCATCGTCGGATGTTCGCCGGACAGTTCGAAGAAGAAGTCTCTTTTCATCGCAGCACCCGTGATGTCACTTCGCTTTATGGCGTATCTTCACCGCGACACCGCGTTTAAGGTCTTCCATCTCCGCGCCGGACATCGCCGCGACGCCGACCGCGGCGACGGTGCCGTTCTTTACGATGACGGCCTCATCGCCGACCCTTATCGAACGGTCCGCCCTCGAGACGCCTATCGCAAAGAGACTTCCCTTCAGTTCGAAGTCCGCCATTTCCACAACATTGATATTCATCTTCGCCAGCCTTTCCGCGCCCTCCATCGTCAACGATACCATTCCGCGCTCCTCGGATATCATCCCGAGCTGCGTCTTTCCGGAATATATCTTCCAGTACGGGAGCTTCCCGGTGACGGACGCGCCCTCCATGAAGGCATCCGCGGCGTCCTTCCCGAACTGGAACCTGAGCACGGAACGGACGTTACCGCACCTGTCCTCGTGATATCCGCACAGTTCCATGCCCTTTGCGGCGTCGCGCACCGCGTTCTCCAGATTGTTCAGCGACACCGGCGACACAGGGTCGCCGACGCACGTTTCCGTAAGGTCCGTCAGTTCCCTGATGATCTCCGTGGTATCGCCGAGGTGCGATATCACGTGATCGTAACCGAATTCTAAAAGTTTTGACAGCATATTCCGAATGAACTCCCGTTCCTGGCATTTCCATTCGCCGGTCACCGGTATGTCGTACGCGGAGGCCGGGAAGAATATGTCCAGCTCCCTGGGCACAATGCCCAGCGGCGACGTGACGATCACTTCGTGGACCAATACGTCGTGCTCCCCGGTGTGTATCGCGGATGCGAACGCGCGGTGCGTCTTCGAAGTGTGGTACGGTTTCTTCGCCGAGCACGGAAGAAGGACAAGGATGCGTTTATGCTTCGGCGGTTCGTAGCGTTCACCGATCATCCGTCTGAACCGCTGTACCTCCGGTCTGAGCAGGGACTGCGTGGTGTTGCACGAGAAACGCCCTCCGACGGAGGCGCACATCTCCTCCTGATACTCATATCCGGCGCGGTCGAATATCCTCAGTGCGGCGACGAGCGCCGGCGACGATACGCGCTGGTCCGCAAGCTCCCGCAATCTTCCGGAACCGGCGAACATCAGGACCTTGGAGCATTCAACGATCATCTCGTCAAGATTCCGCTGGGAGACGTCCTCGTTCGCGACGATCTCGCCTTCGGGTATCTGCAGCATCCCCAGCTTTCCGGCGGAGATCGGGAGCGAATCATCGAAAAGGTCGACGCCCATGTACGTCAGAAGCGCGATGTTCGACGGGTCCGCGAGACCGGGTGTGTAAAGGAGAACATTATGGCCGATCATCTTTCGCACATGCCTGATCGCGTCGACCATCTTCCTCGGGTCCTTTCTCAATTCGAAAGCATTCGATATCACTGCGATATCAACGCCGCCGTCAATTTTTTCATCACCGCTCAGCGGAAGCCTCAGCACGCACACTCCGTTCTCCGTCACCGGCAGCGTACGTATCCCGGACGACAGCACCGTCCTGAGGCCGCGGTCCAGCGCCGTCCGTTCGTTGCCGATGACCAGCGTCCTCGCCGTTCCGTCAACGGAAACGTACGCATCGGTATCCGCAGGCACGTGCCCGCCGAACGTCCTAAGCACAGAGGGCGTCCTGATGACGACGCCGTTGCGTCTGAATTCGCATACTCTGCCTCTCTGCGACCGGGCAAGGACTTCCAGCATAGATGTCGCAACACCCTTTCACTAATTAATGTTGCTCTGTCACATTTCAGAAGGAGGCACTATTGCGAAAGGGACCTCTTTTGTCGTATGGATCCCGGACAGCAGAAAGGATTTATAGGACATTGTTATTGTTAACATACAAATTTCAAAAAAATGACAATAACTATAACGGAGAAAAAGCGATGAAACAAAAATATCAGGTGCTGGCGGAAGAATACATAGACCATGCGGACCATCTTGTCCCGATCACAAATGAGGACGTCTGCGATTATGTGGCCGCCGTGACCGGCAAGCCGCAGGAAGCCGTTAGGATGGCCGTGAACATGGCCATGAGCAGATTGGAAAAGATGCGCACAGACCTTTTCCGTTTCCGGAACGGTGTCTATTACCGTTCGAAAGAGACAGTGTTCGGATATTCTCCTCTTAACCCTTCCCTCGTGATACAGAAAAAATACATTACCGACGGGGAAGACGTGATAGGTTACGAAACGGGCCCGTCCCTCCTGAACAAGGCGGGACTCACAACGCTTGTGCCCGCATATTGTTCCGTGGCCACGAACAAGTACAAAGGCCGCGGGTCCGTTAGGGATGAACCGATCAAGACGATCGTCACAAAGCCCATAACAGAGGTCACGAAAGAGAATTACCTGTACCTGCAGACGCTTGAACTCATCGCTCTGCTGAACAGGAAAAGGACCAGCATACAGGCGGACGACCCGTACGGGATCATATACGAACACATCAAGCGTCTGGGCCTGGATGCGGAGGTCCTATTGTACTATGCAGGCGTCTGCGGCGGCGGAAAGCTGGCCGACGGATTGACACGGGTGTATCACCGGGGTGCGCGCAATGAAACTGCATGAGGATCGGGAAGCGTTCGGGGCGCTCCTGTTCGGCACCAGCCGAACACACGGCATCAGGGCAGACATACTCGAAAAGGACTATTATGTGGTCCTGATGCTGCGCGAGGCTGCCGACCGGATTTACAGGAGGATAAAAACATGGGATTTCTGAGGGAGATGAACCGGACCGCGCCTTGTCGTGCCGCACAATAACAAAGATGTTAAATCGTGTGCGTCGATACGGTTGTGAGAACATGAGCTTTTACGACAAGGATATCGTGTCCATCAGGGACCTGGACAGGAAGCAGATCGAGGAGATCATCGAGACGGCGGAGAGGATGGTGCCTTACGCCCTGGGCGAGAAAAGGACGAAGGTCCTCGAGGGAAGGATACTCGGGAACCTGTTCTTCGAGCCGTCCACGCGTACGAGGCTCTCTTTCGAGAGCGCTGCGCACAGGCTCGGCATCGACGTCATAGACGTATCGGAGATGTCCGCGACATCCATCTCCAAGGGAGAGACGCTTGCCGATACGATAAGGATGGTGGACGCGTACTGCGATATCATCGTGCTGCGGCATCCGCACGAGGGCGCCGCAAGGCTTGCCGCGAAATTCTCGGAGAATCCGGTGATCAACGCGGGCGACGGCGCCGGGTCGCATCCCACGCAGACGTTACTGGACCTTTTCACGATTAAGAGGGCGAAGGGCCGCATCGACGGTCTGAACATCGTTCTCGTCGGAGATATGAAATACGGACGGACGGTGCATTCGCTCGTCGACGCATTGGCGATGTTCGGCGCGAACCTGACGTTCGTTGCACCCGAGACGCTGCAGATGCCCGCGGACCACGTGGAGCACGTGAAGAGAAGGGGCGCGGACCCGAAGCTCACCGATAAGCTGGAGGGCGCGATACGCGACGCCGATGTTCTTTATGTGACGAGGATCCAAAGGGAGAGATTCCCGGACCCGTCGGAGTACAACAAGGTCGCCGGAACGTACCGCATCGATAACGAGATGCTCAGGGAGGCGAAGAAGGATCTCGTCGTTCTGCATCCGCTGCCCAGGGTGGACGAGATAGACCCGGAAGTGGACGGCACCCCGCATGCGAAATACTTTGAACAGGCGTTCAACGGGATCCCCGTGAGAATGGCGCTCCTCTACATGATACTGGGAGGCAGCGGACTATGATCGAGATAAAAGTGGCGCCGATAAGGAACGGTACGGTGATAGATCACATAACGGCCGGGCAGGCGCTGAACGTACTGAAGATACTGGGAGTGAACGAATACAACATAGATTCAACGATAAGCGTCCTGATACGCGTACCGTCCAAGAAGGACGGCACCGGCGGATGGAAGGACGTCGTGAAGGTGGAGGATCGCGAACTTGATACGAAGACGGTCGATAAGATAGCATTGATCGCCCCGAACGCAACGATAGTCATAATCAGGGACTACTCTGTGGCGGAGAAGAAGAAGGTGAGCCTTGCGCCGCGCGTATCCGGACTGGTGAGATGCTGCAATCCCAATTGCATCACCAACATGCACGAGCCGGTGCTTCCGGAGTTCGACGTCATCTCGAAGGAACCGCCGACGCTCAGGTGCAGGTACTGCGACCGCAAATTATCAAAGATATCCGACAATCTGATCTGATACAATGAGACTGATCATAGTCACGGGCATGCCCGGGACAGGCAAGGAGGAGTTCCTTAACGTCGCCGCCGATATGGGGATACCGTTCATCAGGATGGGCGACGTCGTACGGGAGCATTATGCTTCATGCGATGCACAAAGCATGAAGCTGAGCGTCGGCGAGTTCGCGGAATCCGAACGCAAGAGGCACGGATACGACATTTGGGCGAAACGCTCGCTGGAAAGGATGGGCGGCGACGTGTTCCTGGTGGACGGATGCAGGAGCGCCGACGAGGTGCGGCAATTCAGATCGCTCACCGATGACGTGACCGTCGTATCGATACACTCGTCCCCGGAAGCGAGATACGCGCGTCTGATAAGACGCAACCGCGAGGACGCGCCGTCATCATTGGAGGAGTTCGTCAAACGCGACGAGCGCGAGATGGGCTGGGGGATCGCGAAGGTAATGGCATTATCCGATATCACGGTACCGAACGAAACGACGCTTGAGGATTTCCGCGAGGCGTCAAGGGGCGCATTGGAGCGGCTGAGATGAGATTCTCGATAACGCGGCTGTGCGGCGGGAAGGCGTTGATGGTGGCCCCGCGGGACACCGTCGATATAGACCTGAGGAAAGCGGCCGGAATATTATCGGACATCGGCGTCATAGGCAGCGCCGACGATATGATGCTCACGATGTCATGGAACGGTATGGAGGTCACCGTGTACGCGCAGGGGAAGATAATGTTCCATCCGCTCGACAGCAGGGACGACGCGGTAGCGTATACGAACACGTTATTAGAGATGCTCGTTGGGTAGAATATATATCTGCGTGCCTGTTTATGACGAATCAATGGAGCTATACGAACTGCTCGTGATCATTGTTCTGGCGGGACTGCTGTCGATAGTGGCGCAGTACCTCGACCTTCTGACGTACGACGGAGCGATAGCGTCCCTCGGCATCGGGCTGATAATAGGTCTTTTCGGGACCGTCGAGTGGTTATTGATACTGATAATGTTCACGGGACTGGGATTCGCGGCGACCTTGGTGGGTCTGGCGAAGAAAAGGTCGAAAGGACTGCAGGAGGGGAAGCACGGGGAGCGGATGTACAAGAACGTGGTGGCCGTGGGCGTGGCGCCGTGCATATTCGCGCTGCTTTATTTCTGGCTCGGCGACGAATATTACACATTGATGTCCATCGGATACATATCGTCGATAGCGGTCGCCGCGGCCGATACGATAGCGAGCGAGGTCGGTGTCAAAGATAAGAAGGTATGGCTGATAACAACGTTCAAACGCGTTGAGCCGGGAGTGGACGGCGGCGTCTCCGTGACGGGGACGTCCGTGGCGCTCATGGCGGCGATAATGACAACGGTCATCGGCTGGGTGCTCATCTTCGGATTTACGTTCGAATGGTACTTCTTCATCCCGGTGATCGCGGGGATGATCGGATGCTTCGCGGACAGTGTCCTCGGTGCGACGCTTGAGACGAAGGGTCACATATCGAAGTACACGAACAACGCGTCAACGGCGTTGTTCGGGTCGTTCGTCGCGGTGCTGATGTACAATCACTTTTTCTGACGGAAAAAAAAACAAACGGAACGGGGGGTTCCCCCCGTTCAGAGTTTGCAAAGTTTTTGAAGTTTCGTCCACTTGGCGTCGATGTCGGCCTGCGCCTCCTCGACGAGCTGCATCCACTTGTCCTTCATCAGGTGCTTGAACCTGCCCTGGGAGTTCAGCCAATCCGTCAGCGGCCTCTTGGCAAGCTTCCCGTCCGCGATCTTGGCGCTCTCGGCGGTCAGTCTGAACTTGCCGTTCTCCACCTCGTACAAAGGCCATACGCACGTCTCGACCGCAAGCTGCGCCAGCGAGATCGTATCGGCGGGTTCGGTCCTCCACCCTCTCGGGCACGGGGATATCGCGTTTATGAACGCCGGCCCTCCCGCCTCGAAACCTTTCCTGCACTTGGTGATCAGGTCGCGCCAGTTGTGCGGCGACACCTGGGCGGCATACGGGATGTTGTGGTCCGCGACGATCATCGTGAGATCTTTCGCATATCCGACCTTCCCCGGGATGACGGCGCCGGCCGGCGACGTTGTCGTCGATGCGCCTATCCCGGTCGCGCCCGACCGCTGGATGCCGGTGTTCATATACGCCTCATTGTCATAACAGACAT
>JAIRTZ010000011.1 GCA_031254685.1 Methanomassiliicoccaceae archaeon | reverse complement strand
AAGAAGGCGCTGCGCGCGATATACGATACCGGCGGGTATTCGGCGTCGGTCACCGACGATGAGATACTCGCGGCGCAGAAGCTCCTCGGAAAGAGGGAGGGCGTCGGCGTGGAGCCGGCAAGCGCCGCATCGATAGCCGGCGCGAAGAAGCTCAGGGACATGGGCATCATCGACAGAAAGGAAAAGGTGGTCTGCATATGCACCGGCAACGCCCTGAAGGATCCCGATACGATAATCGCGTCATCGGCGCCGCCGATCAAATGTTCGAGGGACCTGTCGGAGATAAAAAGGATCCTCTCCTCGTGAGACGCATGTGCGCATCTTAATAGCATTGCACCGTCTTACGGGAACGGAGGAACATCGGCCATGAAGCGGACAGTGTCATTGTTATCTGTGATTATGGCAGCGATATTCATCGCGGCGTCATTCGCCGCGGCACCGGCATCCGATAACGATCCGGCCGCCGGACGGGGCCTGGGCGCGGAGGGAACGGGCATCCCGGACACGGGATGGTATGATGACGAGGCGGTCAGTTTCATATTGGCCGATGCCGACGAACTTGCGGGGCTTGCGCAGATAGTCAACGGAAAGGCCGCCGGTATCGAAAAGGACGGATTTCTCGGCAAAACGATAACGCTCAGCGATGACATCGATCTTTCGATGTACGGGAGCTCATTCAATGACGGCAAAGGGTGGATACATATAGGCGATCAGTACGCGGACTCGTTCAAAGGCACATTCGACGGCAGCGGGAAAATGATCACGGGGCTGTTCATCGACGCCGCGGACGGGGCGGACAGTTTCTACGTGGGACTTTTCGGCGTCGTTACGGACGGCATGATCAAGAACGTGAACGTAGCGGACGCGGACATCACCGGCGGGGACTACGTCGGCGGGATCGCGGGATACATCAGCAACGGCGCCGAGATCATCAACTGCCGTTCCGCGGGCATTATCGCCGGCGAGAAGTACGTAGGCGGCATAACCGGCGGGAACGGCATCGGAAGCACCGTCGCGAACTGTTATTCGGGATGCGACGTCAGCGGGAACAAATTCATAGGCGGGATAACGGGAATGGACAGCGACACAGGGATGACCGCGAACTGTTATTCAACGGGCTCGGTCAGCGGTTCCAACTCGGTAGGCGGCATCGCCGGTATCGTCAACGGCGGCGAAGTGGTGAACTGCGCCGCGCTTAATCCCAAGGTCACCGGGACCGAGAATGTGGGGCGCGTCGCGGGTCTCGTAAATACGAACGGGGTATGCACCGATAATGTGGCGTTCAGGGGAATGACGAAGATCCCGAGAAGCGGCGGGAACAACGGCATTCTGATAAACACGGCGAGTATTTCGGGGGACGGCACACTGGGCGGGAGGTTCACCGAGACGAACGGATGGACGACGGAGGACGGTGAACTGCCGGGGCTGTTCGGCACAACGGAAGAGATGCCCGAGCACATCCTGTCGGGAGGGTCCGGCGGCATAGACCCGTTCATTGTAGTATTCCTGGGCATCGCGGCCCTGGCCGCGGTGATATGCATCGTTACCGTACTCGTTATCAAAAAGAAATGAATCAGCGGAAATCGAACAGCTCCGTCTGTTTTTTGTTCTCCGGTTCGATGTTCTCTTCGCTGTTCGGTCCGTCATTCCGGCGGTCCTTCCATTTCCGTTCCTTCGTATCGCCGGAATATCCGACCTGCTCCTTCAGGCTCTTTGCCAACGCCATGCCTATTCTCGGCAGTCCGGCGATCCTGTTAATGTCGGCGTCGGCCACATCCCGCCTTCCGCGTATCCCCGCGTCGTACAGTGTGCGCGCCCTCGATCTTCCGACACCTCTGAACGCGACCAGGTCCGTAAGTTCTGCCTTTATTCCATATCTCACTCTCGTGAGCAGCGGCTTCAGCCTTTTGCTGCATTCCGGCCTGAAAATAACGGATAATTCGTTCATCGAATGGAGTATCCATTCCACTGTCTCCACTCTCGCCCTTATATCGCCCGGCCCTATTCCCAGCGTCTCCGTTATCGTTTCCTCGTCCACTTCGTCGATCCAGCTCAGCATCAGATACGCCACCTTAAGGTCCGCGAGGAAATACTGATATTCCGAAGGGTCGTCCGGTTCTTCCACGAGGAAGTATCCGTCGTGATCCTCTACAAGTTCCCTGAGCACATCGGAGTCATTCTTCTTCGGGTACAGTCCGAGGATGTCCGGCGTGGACGCGACGGCGTGCAGTATCGCAAGATCCGGGGTGCTGTCCTTCATCCTTTTTATCGAGTCCCTGAGGATTATCCCCGATTCGGGATCGATGTAAAGGTCGCTCACCCTCTTTCCGAACGGCGTCGCCCTCAGTACCCCGTCGTTCTGTATCATTCCTTCGGAGATCAGATGTTTTACGACGGTTCCCACAAGTCTCTCGACGCCGTACAGTTTCGACTGATGGCCGAAGAATGTCGATCTCAGGAAATTCACGATGTCCTCCTCGGACGACACGTCCTCCGTCGCCACCAGGCCGAGTATATGCGTCCTGAGTATCCGTTCGTCCTCCAGCTTGGATATCACGTCCTCGCTGTCCGCGAAAAGATAGTCCTTGATCATATGCCGTTTATCGTATTCCGTCTTCGCGATGAGCACCGCCTCTCCGTACCTGTCGTACCGCGGGCGCCCGGCGCGCCCGCACATCTGCTTGATCTCCATCACCGAGATGGGAGTGTAACCGGCATTCGCATCGTAGCGTTTCGTATCGCGTACGATGACACGTCTCGCGGGAAGGTTGATGCCGGCCGCCAGCGTGGGCGTCGCCACGATGCATTTGATCCTCCCTTTCCTGAACTCGTCCTCCACGAGGCGCCTCTGCTGGTACGTGAGACCTGCGTTATGGAACGCCATCCCGCATTTCACGCACGCTGCGAGCTTCTTTCCCAGGGATGTGGATTCGTTCTCTCCCTCGAGGATCATCACGTCGTCGTCGGAAAGCTCCGACACCGTTAATTTACTCATGTCCTTGGAATATTTCACCGCAAGCGATTCGGCGGACCGCCGGGTGCTCACGAACAATAAACATTGACCTCCGCCGTTCACCGTATCGCGGATAAGCGACCATATCTCATCCTTCCCTGTGTCCACGCTGACCGTGTCGTTCTCGTCAAAGGTTATCGAACCGTTGAAGTATACGCCCTCCTTCAGCGGTATCGGGCGCCAGCTGCCGGTGACGAGGTCCGCCTTCAGCCATTTGGCGACCTCTTTGGAATTGGATATCGTCGCGGATAACGCGATCACCTGCATCCCCGGGTTGCGTCTCATCATCTTGGTCAGCGCGACCTCCAGCGTCGGCCCTCTCATCGGGTCGTGGATCAAATGTATCTCGTCCGCGATCACCAGGCCGACGTCGTCCATCCATCTGCTCCGATGACGCAATAACGAATCGGCTTTTTCCGACGTTGCGACGACGATGTCCGCCGTGCTCATCCATTTTTCCTCCGAATCGAGATCGCCGGTGCTCATCACCACCTTGAATCCCAGATGCGAGAATTTCTCAAGGTCGTCGCGCTTCTCCGATGCCAATGCTTTCAGGGGGACGATGTACAGCACTTTGCGGGCATCGGCGACGACCGTCCGCAGGGCGGTGAGATATCCGATCAGCGACTTCCCGCTGGCCGTCGGAACGGCGACAACGACGTTCTTGCCGGAAAGCGCCTTCGGTAGCGCGTCTGCCTGCGGAGGATACAGTTCGTCGTAGCCCTGCTCGTGCAGCGCATCGACGATGCGGGGGGGAAGGTCCAGTTCGGCGACTTTCATCATGGGGGCAGATACATTCATCTTTTAACGTCTTTCCGATGCCTTCGCAAATCCAACCTTTAAAGCATATAAAGAGAACATCCTTTTATAGAGGTTCATTTATCCCAAATCAATATGGGGATGTATGATGGACGAGACTAAGACCGTGGCCCCGTTGGATGAGTGGATCGAGGAACAGAGCTTTAACTCGACCGCCGACATCGAGGTCCCGAGAACTATGGCGGACAAGGTCATAGGCCAGGACAAAGCGGTCGAGGTGATAAAGAAGGCCGCTTCGCAGAAGAGGCACGTGATGCTCATCGGCGAACCGGGTACCGGAAAGTCGATGCTTGCCAATTCGATGGTCGAATTCCTTTCAAAGGCGGACCTTCAGGATGTGATAGCATATCATAACCCGGAAGATAACAACGAGCCGCTGAT
>JAIRTZ010000140.1 GCA_031254685.1 Methanomassiliicoccaceae archaeon | reverse complement strand
GCGGGCTTGAAGGGATTCGAACCCTTGACCGATCGGTTAAGAGCCGATCGCTCTACCTAGCTGAGCTACAAGCCCGTCTTTGTGCCTCAAGTATCTTTTCATTAATAAAACTTCGCGCATAGATCGGCCGACGCGCAAATAATACCGGTATTATCGGAAAAAACAATCAAAATCAATATATCGTACGGACTCTATGCGCAGGCATGGTCAAGCTTCACGTCCGGGATCTGATGACCACCCAGGTCATAACGTTAAAGGCGACAGACACGATAAAACAGGCGACCGTTCTGTTCGCGCTGCACGATATCTCGGCGGCACCGGTCGTGGACGACGAAAGGCATCTGATAGGCATTCTCAGCGAAACGGACATTCTGGAGCTGGTGATGAAATATCAGAAGGAGCTGAGCATCGATCATCCGTCACTGTACATGCTGGCGTCGCCGATGGATGACATATCGGGCGACGAGGAACTGAAGAAGGCGTACGAGGCCATATCGAAGACCAAAGTGAAGGATATAATGACCAAGACGATCCTCACGACGACACCCGATGCGAGGATCGTGGACGTCGTGGAGGAGATGATCAAGAAGACCATCAACCGCGTCCCCGTCCTTGAGAAGGGCGTTCTCGTGGGAATAATCTCACGCGGAGATATCATTTTCTCGATATACAAGAAAAAGAGATGATTTTGATCACGGATATGATGGGATGGGGATCATGATGGAGGTGCACGTCCTAGCCAGCGGAAGCGACGGCAACTGCACCGTCGTCGTGTTCGAAGATCACGCGGTGATGATAGATGCGGGGCTCAGCGGAAAAAGGATAACGGAGCTGATGAACATCAACGGACTGGACGCGTCGCTGATAAAGACGCTCCTGATAACGCACGAGCACAGCGACCATATTTCCGGCGCAGGGATAATGGCTCGGAAGCTGAACGTTCCGATATGTTGCAACGAGAACACATTCATGTCGTTCAACCCCGGGAACGTTACGTATTCGAAGATAACGACAATGGAGACATTCAATTCCGGTCCGATGACGATAACACCGCTGCCGACATCGCACAACGCGTCGGAACCGAACGCGTTCGCGATATCCGTCGAAGGAAAGAAGGTGCTGATCGCGACGGACACCGGCGTGATGACGAAAGAGGTCGAGAATGTGCTCTCCGACGCGGACGTTGCGATAGTGGAATCGAATTACGACAAGCATATGCTTGCGGTCGGCCCATACCCTCCGATGCTGAAAAGGCTCATCGGCAGCGAGTTGGGACATTTATCGAACATCGCCTGCGCCGAATCGCTGAGGAGGACGATGAACGAAAAAAGAAAGATCTTCCTGGCGCACATAAGCAGGAACAACAACACACCGGACACCGCCCGCGAGACCGTGTCCGAAATAACGGGAATAAAACGGTCGAAGATAGACTGTCTTGAGTTCAGCGGCGACACAAGGATAATCAGGGTGTGACGTTCAGCCGGACCGCCTTCCCGTGATTGATGAACGCGTTGGCCAGCGTCACCGGCATTCTCACGACGTCCTCCCTTTTCAGTTCGTAATCGAAGTCCGGGCCTGCGATCTTCGGAAGGTCCTCGAGTATCCGTATCGTCACGAGTTCCTCACGCGGCTCCTCGAACACCATGCGCGGACGCTCCACGAGCATCTCGCCCTCCGGCTCCGCAACGCGGACCGCATCGGCGGCCGGTGTCTCAGGCAGAGGTTCCGCGGCGGGCGGCGCCGATACGGCCGCCGGCGCATTGTCCGCGGCGCCGTTCGGAGAGATGTCCGGTATGACGTAGTTCCTTTTCGACCTGTCCTTCAGAACGGTGTTCCGGTGTTTCTTCGAAGCCTCGGCCACGCTGATATAATATTCGCGCTCTTCCTGCGTCAGTTTCTCGAGGACGTTACTCGCGCCCATCGATGTGCGCAGTGCCATCAGGGCGACCTTCTCCATGCGAAGGTCGATGACCTTCTGTATATGGGTGTTTATCTTCATCCTGCGTTCGTTCAGGCCGACCCACGCCAGCGAATCCGGGTCTTTCGCATATTCCGCCTCGTAATCCTTCTGATTGCTCTCCTGCAGCCTCGCCATCGCTTGGTAAAGATCCTTCCTGACCTCGGCCAGCATCGGCGACCTCATCTCGACGCGGTATGCGGACGTCAGGTCATCGAACGTCATCGGATCGTTATCCTGTGCCATCGTGACAGCTAAGATGGTGTCTGTATTTGATTGTTGCCACACGTCAAAGCGTGCCCGTTGAAAACAATCATAAACGTCCCGGCGTATACGAGAACGTGAACATTCGCGAGATATCCAGGTCCGTTACCGGCGGAGTTGAGGTGAACATCATCGTTTCCCCGAACTCGGACAGGCAGGGAACGGACGGGATGAACGTATGGAGAAAGCGTTTGACGGTACGTGTGCGTTCGCCGCCGCTTGACGGGAAGGCGAACAGGGAGGTCGAGGAATTCATGGAAAACATCACCGGCTGCAGGTCCGAGATAATAAAAGGGCACACGAACAGGCAGAAGACGGTGATGATCCACGGAACACCTGAAAAAATAATCTCATCCCTGGAGGCATCGGTGTGAACAACGAGGAACGTTTGGAAAGGCTGAACGCGATACTTGACGACCTGTCGGAGATGTGCATTGAACGAATGCTTCTGGTCGAGGGCCCCAAGGACAGGATGGCGATGTCCCTGCTGGGGATCAGCGCGGAGATGCTGAGCGTCCAGTCGGAGGGAGGCGCGCTGAAGGTGGCCGAAAAATTATACGAAAGGAAGAAGGCCGCCGTGATAATGACCGATTGGGACGATCAAGGCGACGAGATCGCGAAGGACCTTGAACGTTCGTTATCGTCGTTATGCGTGAAGCATGACGTAACGTTACGGTCGAAACTCCGATGGATATGCGGGAACGAGATATACGACGTCGAAAGCCTTCCGTCGTTCTACTGCCGTCTGGTGACCGAGTCGGTAAGAAAGAACGAAGGCAAAAATAAATAATTTAACAATGTGTACGGCAGGTATGGAACAGGACCGCATGCTGGAACGGCTGAGGATGTCATCGACCGACGAATTGTTCGCGGACGTTCCCCGCGACGTCAGGAAGAAGCTTGATATAGGCGCCGGCATGCCGGAAATGGACGTCGTCGATAAGATAACAAGAACGCTCGGCAGGAACGTCACCGCTTCCGATATGCCGTGCTTCATGGGCATGGGCTCGTACAGGCATTACGTGCCTGCGGCGGTGGACCACATAACGGGAATGTCAGAATTCTATACGTCGTACACGCCGTACCAGCCGGAGATCAGCCAAGGGATGCTGCGTTCGTTGTTCGAATATCAGAGCATCGTGTGCGAGCTCACCGGCATGGACGCGGCGAACTCGTCGATGTACGATATCTCCACGGCGCTCGGCGAGGCGGCGCTCATGTGCGGCAGGATGAACAAAGGAAGAACGTTCCTTATACCGGAGGCGCTGAGCCGCGAACGATCATCGGTGCTGAAAAATTATCTGATCGGCTCCGGGATAAAGATATCAAGATACGGGTTCGACAGAGGGACCGGTTCGCTGCTGCTGTCCGAGATATCATCGGCGGTGAAAAAAGATAACGTCTGCGGCGTGTACGCGGAGATGCCCAATCTATTCGGATGTCTCGACAGGAACGTCGCATCCGTGAAGCAAACGATAGGCGACATCCCGTTGGTGATAGGCGTGAACCCGATGTGCATGCCCATCGTGAGACCGCCGGGCGACATGGGCGCGGACATAGCGATAGGCGAGGGCCAGCCGCTCGGGACGAGGATGGGTTTCGGGTCACCGTTGCTGGGGATGTTCGCGTGCCGCCAGGAGCACATAAGGAAGATGCCCGGACGCATCGTCGGGATGACGCAGGATTCGAAAGGCGACACGGCGTTCTGTCTCACGCTGCAGACAAGGGAGCAGCACATAAGGCGAAGTTCGGCAACGTCGAACATATGCACCAACGAAGCGTTAACTGCGGTCGCGGCCGCAGTGTACGCGGCGGCGATGGGCGCGGACGGTATGATCGATATCGCGAAAAAGAACATGGAACGTTCGAAAACATTAATGACGATGCTGTCGAAGATAAAAGGTATCGAGATCGTGTTCGATAACGTTCATTTCAACGAGTTCCCGATAAGACTGTCAAAGGACGTATCGGAGGTCAGCTCAGAGCTCCTGGAACGCGGCGTCATGGGCGGCGTTCCGCTGAAGGGCCACGTCAAAGGGATGGACGACTGCATGCTCATCGCGACGACGGAGATGCACTCCGATGCGGATCACAGAAAACTCGCGAAAGCGCTGAGGGAGGTGCTCTGATGTACGTCCAGACGAAGGCGCGGACGAAGCTGATAACCGATGCCGAGGCGACCCGCGTTCCGGAAACGGATATCCCGGAGGAACTGAGAAGAAGATTCCTGAACATACCGAACCTTCCCGAGAGCGAGGTGATACGCCATTACACAAGACTCGCGTCGATGAACTTCGGCGTCGACAACGGCCCGTACCCGCTCGGTTCATGCACAATGAAGTACAACCCGAAGTACGCGGACCGTGTGTCATCGTTACAAAAATTCACAGACGTGCATCCGTACCAGGACGAAAGCACGACACAGGGCATCCTGGAGATAATGTATGACATGGAACGCAAGCTCGCGTCGATAGCGGGCATGGATTCCGTGACATTACAGCCGGCCGCGGGCGCGCACGGCGAGTTCACCGCGATGCTGATGGTCAAAGCGTATCACAAAAAGAACGGCGGCGAAAGGGATGAGGTGATAATTCCGGACAGCGCCCACGGCACAAACCCGGCAAGCGCCGCGATGGTCGGTTACAAAGTGATCGAGATCCCGTCGGCAAAGGACGGGTCGGTGAACGTGGACGCTCTGAAGGCCGCCATATCGCCGAGAACAGCGGCGTTCATGCTCACGAATCCCAATACATTGGGTATATTCGACCGCAATATCAAGGAGATCGCGAAGATCGTGCACGATGCCGGGGCGCTGATGTATTACGACGGAGCAAATCTCAATGCGATAATGGGCGTGACGACGCCCGGCGACATGGACTTCGATATCGTTCATTTCAACGTCCACAAGACATTCGCCGCCCCCCACGGCGGCGGCGGCCCCGGTTCCGGCCCGGTGGGCGTGAAAAAAGAACTTGCGCAATATCTTCCGTCCCCGATCATAAAAAAGACAAAGAACGGATATTCGCTGAGGGACAACGGAAAACTCAGCATCGGCAAGGTCAGGGCGTTCTACGGCAACGTTAACGTGATACTGAGAGGGTACGCGTACATACTGAGAATGGGCTCCGAAGGACTGAGAGAGGCGACGGTAAGGGCCGTTCTCAATTCCAACTACCTGAAGGAACTGATCAAAGATGTTTACGATGTACCGTACGGCAGCCTGAAGAAGCACGAGTTCGTGGCAAGCGCGGCACGCCTGAAGAAGGAGAAAGGCGTCAGGGCGCTGGACGTCGCAAAACGGATGATAGATTTCGGCATCCACCCGCCGACGATATATTTCCCGATGCTCGTGGACGAATCAATGATGTTCGAGCCGACGGAGGACTGCTCCGCCGAAGACCTTGACAGAATGGCCGACGTATTGATACAGATAGCGAACGAGGACCCGAAGACGGTGCTCGGGGCACCGTACAATTCGTCCGTTTCAAGAGTTGACGAAACGAAGGCGGCGAAGGATTCGGTGTTCAGCACCCGATATCTGAGAAAAAAGAGGCAGTGAGATGAGAAAAGGCCTGTTCATCGTGTTCGAAGGGATAGACGGCTCCGGCAAATCGTCGTGCATCGAATACGTAGCGAAGGCGCTGGAAAAGGACGCCGATATCGTCAGAACATCGGAACCGACGAAAGGAAAGATCGGGATGCTGATCCGCGGTTCTCCCGAGCTCTCGCCGGCCGCCGAGGCGTTATTGTTCACCGCGGACCGCGCCGAGCACACGCTGGAGATAAAGAAATGGGTCGAGGAAAAGAGAACGGTCCTATGCGACAGATATTTTGCGTCCACGGTGGCATATCAGTCCGCCGACCTCAACGGAAGATCGGCGGACAGGCCGTGGCTGCTGACGATGAACCTCAAGGTGACGGTTCAGCCCGATATCACGTTCTTATTTGACATAGACCCGAAGATCGGACTGGAGCGCGTCGAAGCGAGAGGGTCCAAAAGCAAGTTCGAGCGCCTGGAGTATCTGAAGGACGTGAGAAGGAACTATCTGAGGCTGGCCAAGAGGTACGGTTTCGTGATAATAGATGCGTCAAGGTCCAAAGAAGAGGTCTCCGCGGACGTAATGGGGCACATTTTGAAGCTGATCCGACATATGGATTAAAGAACAGGTACCGAATTACAAGGAAAGGGGCGAGACCATGCATCCGTCGGAAGAGATCTTTTGCACCAAGAGCAGCAAGCTCAGAGGAAAGACGATAATAATGGGCATCACGGGCAGCGTAGCCGCGGTAGAGTGCTTCGCAACGATACGCGAGCTGATAAGGCACGGCGCCAAGGTGATACCGGTGATGTCGGCGGACGCGCAGGACATCGTGACGCCGGCATCGCTTGAGTTTGCGTCCGGCAATACGCCGGTGACCAGGATAACGGGACGGGCGGAGCACGTCTCGCTGCTGGGGGACGGCAGCGTCGCCGACCTGTTCCTGATATATCCGGCGACGGCGAACACGATATCAAAGATCGCGAACGGCATCGACGACACTCCGGTGACGACAATGGCGACCGTCGCCATGGGCTCCGGCGTACCGATGGTGATCGCGCCGGCGATGCACGACTCGATGTTCAGGAACCCCGCCGTGCAGAAGAACGTGGAACAGCTGAAGAAGTACGGAGTTATGTTCCTGGGCCCGAACGTGGTAGACCTCAGAGCGAAGGCGGTATCCAAGGAGGAAGTCATCGCGTGGGTCTTCAAACTGATGTCCAAGAACGATCTCAAGGAAAAGAAGATCCTGGTGATAGGGGGACGCAGCGAGGAGCCGATCGATTCGATGCGGTTCATAACCAACCGGTCAACGGGCCGCATGGCAGTGAGCATTGCGGAGCGCGCGTTCGAACGCGGAGCGGAAACAGAGCTGTGGATGGGAGGATGCAGCGTCCCGCTGCCTGATTACATACCTCTGAAAAGATTCGAGACGGTTGACGAACTGATGAAGATGGTGGCCAAGATAAAGCACGACGCCGTCATCGTCCCGGCGGCGCTCGCGGACTTCGGACCGATGAGCCCGAAGAAAGGAAAGATCCCGAGCAGCGGACCGATAAACGTTGAATTGGTGCCGGTACCGAAAGTATTGCCGGCGATACGCACCAAATGCAAAAAGGTGATAGGATTCAAGGCGGAATCGGGATTGGACCGAGAGACGCTGATCGCAAGGGCGAAGGACCGCATGGAGACGTACGATCTGACGGCGATAGTCGCCAACGATATCGACGTATCCGGAAAGACAACATCCAACGCCGTCATTCTGACGAAGGACGCGGCGAAGGACGCGTCCGGGACGAAGGACAGCGTCGCCGACATGATACTTGACGTGTGCGCTGAGATACTATGATCAAAGCGTTCTGTCCCGGCCACATTACGTGCTTCTTCGCACCCGTCATCACGGACGACGTCATGACGACGGGGTCCGTCGGCGCCGGGATACGGCTGAACAAAGGCGTAACGGTGACGATAGAGGGGCGCGCCAGCAACCGCAGGACGAGGATCACGATGGACGGCGAGAGCTGTCAGCCGAAGATATCCGAGCACGTCGCCGGCGCCTTGGGCCCGGACAAGAACTTTGACATAACCATCGAGAACGACCTTCCGATATCCCAAGGGCTGGGCATGAGCGCCGCGGGCGCGTTGGCTCTTGCTTTATGTATCACATCACTCAAGAACCTTGACGAACACGATGCGCACAGGGCGGCGCATATCGCCGAGATAGAGAACGGAGGAGGCCTCGGGGACGTCGCAGGAATAATCGGGGGAAGACAGCCGGTCAGGATAAAGGCGGGGCTCCCGCCGTTCGGAAGGACGATCGACACAGGCCTCGATATGAGAATGTCGGTCATCGTACTGGGTCCGAGGATGGACACCGGCAATATTCTCGCGGACCCCGAAGCGATGAGGAAAGTATCGGAAGCGGGCGTCGGTTGCGTGAACCGATACATCGCGGCGCCGTCGGAGAGGGCGTTATACGATCTGTCGGCGGAATTCTCAAGGAGCGTCGGATTAGAGTCGAAGAAGGTCAGACGCGCGCTGTCGGATCTGAGAATTGAGCACATGGCGTCGATGTGCATGCTCGGCAACAGTATCTTCACGGATGCGGAAGAGGATCAGATCCGTGATATGCTCGGGGACGTGGACGTGATATCATGCGCCTCCGGCAGTACGGGGCCGGCGGTCATTCGTAAAGAGTGAACAGCTGATCGTCCTTGTCGACGTCGAACAATCCGATGCGCGCCCCGCAGTCCAGCCAGCCGTGCGCGTAGTTCACGGCCGCGAACGCGTTCAGGAAATCCCCCTCGTCGCGGAAATGCTTCGCGTCGTTGTAATACGACGTTGCCATGTTCAGGAAGTCCTCCGCCAGTTTTCTGCCGAACGACCTCTCCGGCATCGCTATTCTCAGTTTTTCCAGCGCCGCCGCCGTTATGCCCAGGTAGCGCTCGACCCTCTCCTCCGTCATTGTTCTCATCAGTCGTCCTCCGACAGTACCTTGACGCCTGCGCCGCCGTGACGGCTCTCTCTGGGCCTTACATCCACGAGGAGCGGCGCCTCAATTCCTGCGCCGACGACCATCGCGATGCCTATCGGCATTGTCTGTATATCCTCTGTCATGCCGTTCGTGAGTCCCTCTACCGATGACGCTATCGCCTTAACGTCATTGGGGTTCGTGACTTTAAGGATTATCTGTGTCCCGCATTGGCTGAGGACGTTCTTGTCGATCTTTGCGGGCCTTTGGCTTATGACCATGAGGCCGAGGCCGAACTTCCTTCCTTCCGATGCGATCGTGGCCAGCGTTCTCGACGATATCGCGGTGCCCTGCTGCGGGCAGTAATTGTGAGCCTCCTCGATGATCATCATCATCGGCGGGACGTTGCCGACCTTTCGCATATCGAACATCAGCGTTCCGAGCCTCCGTACGATAAGTTCCTGGATGTCCGGCGGCACGCCCTTCAGGTTGATGATCGTCGTCCTTCCTTCTTCGATCAGTTCGTCAACACGGTTCCCGCGCGTCGCGAATATCCCTATCTCATCCAGATATTCCAGCTCCGTTATCAGAACGGGGTTCTTATTGTCCTCGTCCCTGGACAGGACATCGATCAATTCTCTGACGGAATACGCGTCCTGACGCTCACGGAGCGCGTCTATCGCCTTTCTCAGCGACGGTAAATGCGATCTTATGTCATTGGTGCGCGTAAGTTCCAATATCTCGCGCGCCTCGAGCGTCTTCAGCGTGAACCTCAGCGGCATGGCGAGGTCGTTGGCATTCTTCGATATCGTGAACTCTTTGATGTGATCCGCGTAGTTGCGTACGGCGACCCCGAAGCGCTTGTCGCCCGGCTTTCCGGTGTCGCGCATCGCCGAGTATTCGCCGTGCGGGTCTATTATCATGCACGTGACGTGATGTTTCATCAATTCCTCGATTATATCGCCGGACATGTAGCTCTTGCCGCCGCCGGTCTTCGCGAGGATGCACGCGTGGCGCTGCAGAAGGTCGTTTATGTTCAGATATACGGGAACGCCGTGGCCGTGCAGCAGCCCGATGTACGCACCGGTCTTCTCTTTCTTCTTCAGGCCGAGCACGCTCTGTATCAGCGCGTCGTTCGCTTTGAAGACGGGTTTTCCGGCCCTGAACGTTGTTCTGGGGATCTGTAAAAGGCCCCTGTCGTCGCGATACCCGACAACGTCTATCTGAGCGCTGATCAGTTCCTGGATGTCCTTGTTGCCTTCCATGTTCAGAGTTTTCTCAACGGTCAGGTCCGTCTTTCGGATAAGGCTGCCGACCTGGCACAGTACGGGACCGCAATCCTCGTGTTCCGCCATTATATACTCGGATTTCTCCATGTGGGCGGTCACGCGGCAGCTGAACGTCGACGTTCCGACGTTCCCGTAGATTATTCCGACCTCTTCGGTCTTGGCGTCAATGCTGCCCTCCTCGGCCGCCGGAGGTTTCGTCACCGGTCCGGTGTACGGAGGTATCGGCTTCGGAACGTGTTTTTTCTCAGGCAGAGGGGGCTCCTCCTTTCTCACGGGCGGCGCGGCGGCCCTTTCGGGCTGCGGAATGATCTTCTTTTCGGGCGCAGGCGGAGCCCTCTCCGGCTGCGGGATGACTTTTTTCTCGGGTGCCGGCGGATCGGCTTTCCTGTCATGCTGCGGAACAAAATCCGACACCGGCCTGGGGGCGGGAGCCGTTTCCTTCTTCGCAGGCTGCGGAGGCGCGGTCTCCTTCTTCGCCGCCGCTTTCTTCTCGGGTGCCGCCGCCGCCTTCGGGGCCGGTCTGGGCGCAGGCGCCTCTTTGGCAGGCTTCGGAGCTGCCGCCTTCGGGGCCGGTTTGGGCGCAGGCGTCTCTTTGGCGGGCTTCGGGGCCGCCTTCGGGGCCGGAGCCTCCTTCTTCGCAGGCTGCGGCCTGCTGACCACCAGCGGGTCCTGTTTCGGCTTCGCCGCAGGGGTCTCCTGCGTCTTTTTCACAGGCGCTGGCTGAGTATCTTTTGTATCATCAATCTCATCATCGGGCTTCTTGCCCCTAAGTCGGTCTAACAGTCCCATGAATGCATCCGGCAATGTATATGAAAGAGATGATAAATATGTTTACCCGCCGGGCCCGCAATTAACGTGCGTTCGCCCGTTATGTATAATAAACTTCAGCCCATACCCATGACGCATGATAGTCATAGGCGGCTCATCATCCCGCGACCTCGCAAAGGAACTTGCCATGAGATTGGACTGCAAATGCATACTTGCGTCATCCACAAGGTTCCCGGATGGGGAATGCTACACAAGGATCGAAGGTGAATCGCTTAACGATGACGTTGTGATCGTACAGAACACATATCCGGATCAGAACATAATCGAGATGCTCCTGATCCAGGACGCCGCAAAAAGGATGGGCGCCAAAAAGATAACGCTCGTCATACCGTATTTCGGATATGCGCGCCAGGACCGTATATTCAAACCGGGAGAGCCGGAGAGCGCCAAGGTGATGATAAAGCATCTCGGACTTGTGTGCGACCGTGTTTTAACGATAGATATCCACAAGGACAACATTCTGAAGAACTTCAAGTGCCCCGCCAAGGACCTGAAGGCGTCCGCCGCGATAGCCGAGTACTTCATGGACAAGGGCATAGACGTGGTCCTCGCCCCGGACGCGGGCGCGGCCGAAAGGGCGAAGGACGTCGGCAAAAGAATGGATCTGCCGTACGATCATCTCGAAAAGGTAAGGTTATCCGGCACCGAGGTGAGGATAGCACCGGCCAGGATGGACTGCAAGGACAAGAATGTGCTGATAGTCGACGATATCATAGCCACCGGAGGCACAATACTCGCCGCAACGATACAGCTGAAGCAGGCGGGCGCGAAAAGTGTCTCCGTAGTATGCACGCACGGTGTGTTCACCGGCGACGCGATACAGAGGCTCACGGGAAATCAGATAGATGTGCTGCTCTGCTGCAACACGCTCGAGAGCAAAGTATCGAATATCTCGGTGGCGAACATAGTGGCCGACGAGCTCAAAAAAGGAAAGAAGAAGGGACTGTTCGGGAAGAACTGATAACATGGAAAAGGACACCAATTTCAACGAGTGGTATAACGACATAGTGGAAAAGGCCGGGCTCTCGGACAAAAGATACCCGATCAAGGGGATGAACGTATGGACGCCTTACGGCTGGAAGATCATGCGGCACGTGGACACGTACATCCGGAAAGAACTGGATGCGACGGGTCACGATGAGGTCTGTTTCCCGCTGCTGATCCCGGAGACGGAGTTCAAGAAGGAAAAGGATCACATCAAGGGATTCGACTCCGAAGTATATTGGGTGACGCACGCGGGCCTCAACGAACTGGATGTGCGCCTCGTGGTGAGACCGACAAGCGAGACCGCGATGTATCCGATGTTCTCGCTCTGGGTGCGCTCGCACACGGACCTTCCTTTAAAGATATACCAGATCGTGAACACCTTCCGTTACGAGACGAAACAGACGAGATCGTTCATCAGGGTGCGCGAGATACACTTCTTCGAATCGCACACATGCCACGCGACCGAGGAGGACGCGCAGAGGCAGGTGGAAGAGGATTTTGAGATACTCGGGAAGATAATGGAACAGCTGTGCATCCCGTACTCGTTATTGGTGCGCACGGAATGGGACAAGTTCCCGGGCGCGTACTACACCGTCGGCCTTGACACCGCGATGCCCAACGGGCGGATGTTGCAGATCGGGTCGATACACCATTACCGCACGAACTTCTCGATACCGTACAACATAACGTACGAGGATGCGGACGGTGAACATAAGCATGCCCACCAGACGACGTACGGGATGTCCGAAAGGCTTGTCGGAGCGATCATAGGCGTCCACGGCGACGACAAGGGATTGATACTCCCGCCGCCCGTCGCACCTTTCCAAGCGGTCATAATACCGATAATATCGAAGGGCAACGCGGAACCGGTACTGAAGGAAGCGAACAAGATCAGGGATGTGCTGGAAAAGGCCGGCATACGCGTGAAATTGGACGACAGGGACGAAAGGCCGGGAAGCAAATTCTACGACTGGGAGATACGCGGCGTTCCGTTGCGGTTGGAGCTGGGGATGAAGGACATCGAAAAGAACGTCGTCACATTCGTAAGGCGCGACAGCGGCGAGAAGGGGACGATCTCCTCGGAAGATATTGTTCCCGGAGTCGAGATGATACTTGAGATCATACGGGAAGGGATGTTCGCGAAGGCGTGGAAACAGCAGAAAGAGAACGTCGCCGATATCGATTCGTTAAAGGACCTTCCGGAAAGGACGTTAAGGTTCGGATGGTGCGGATCGGAGGAATGCGGTCATAGGCTGGAGGACGAGAACAATCTGAAACTCCTGGGAACGCCGTACATACCTGAAAAGTTCAAAGGCAAATGCATCGTGTGCGGAAAGCCCACCGAAAAGGTCGCGTACGCGGCAAGGTCGATGTGATCATCCGAGGAGGCCCTTCGCCTCCGCGTACACGCGGTCTGCCGGTTCCAGGGTGCACCATCCGTCCTCTAACGTAAGGATATCGAAACCCATACGTTTGGCGAATTTCTCGGTCGCCGCACGGAACTCGGCCGGATCCCCGAGTCCGGTGTCAATTTCCATCACCTCGTGATAATCGGCCATCTCGAAGACCATCTTCAGCATCGTATCGTCGCCCGTGTCGACGCCTTTGAACAATTCCATTCTTCCCAGCAGATCGTCGTAGTTCGTGGCGAATGCGGGCGTGAAGTACATGATGCCGGGATATTTCTTCAGAAGTTTCAGGTACTGTTTCGTTCCGCCGATCGCGGCCGCGATGCAGTCGTCAACGATCTTTCCCTCATTGTCGCGGATGATCGTCATCGGAACGTTGAGATTTTCACGGGCCCAGATGTCGATATCCTTCAGGCCGTTGCCGCACAGCCTGTAATAGAGAACGATGGCGTTAACGCGCTCCTGCATCTCCTGCATGGACCTTTTCAGAGCGGAGCCGAGATCGGCCGGTTCCTCATGAAGGCCGAGGTCCATCATCCATATCGCGATCGTGTACCCGCCGTCGGGCATCTTGTAAGAACCGTTCAGGAAATCGCTCTCGCCGATGATCGTATGTTCTATGTTATTCCTTGCAAGTTTGATCTTAATGCTTCTCGCATGGCGGTTATCGAGAAGATATACATGCGAGATCTCATCGTCCTTGGACATACTGTAGATCAGTTCATCCTCAAGTATCGGGCACGCGAGCACCCCAAGAACACCTTTTGCCATGATATGGACGATATTATGCAAATTATTTAATTCAACCGAATTGACGCGGAGATAAGTATCGTTGCGTTCTCATGTGCTTCGGGAGCGGACGGCGTCAAAATATTTCCGGGAGGAACGGCACGGCAACCAGCCCGTTCAGCCTTTCTACGGTCTTCGGGTCGGCGAACACTATCACCACTTCCTGTCCGGATGAGCTGGCATGGAACAGCTTTGCCGAGCCGCTGCGTCTGAGCAGCTCGTTCACCCTGTCCATGGACCGGATATCGAACCAATCGTGGTCATATTCCAATTCCCAGTCGTATCTTCTCCCGTTGAAGGAGAAGGAGACCGAGGCCCTTCCCTTCTTGCGGTCCACGCTGCCGGTTATTTCGGAAAAGGAACCGTTCGAGAGAACGGACAGCCGTGTGAACGCCTTTTGATATGTGTCATCGCCTTCGACACATTCGGCGTCGAATGCGTACACGTTGTCGGAATTCGCCTCCCATTCTCCGGATCCGCGCTCACGCTCACTGCCCAAGGAGTGCAGCAGCAGGCCGTAAGGATCGGTCTCAAGCGCTTTCATTCCCCACTCTCCGACGGCCCATTCAAAAAAATCATTATGCTTCGGTCTTATGCCCAGGGCCGCGAGTGTCCTGAGCTGTTCTTCCAGCGGTACTTCCTTCCGCGTGGCCGGGACCGATTTCTTCTTTGATCTGAAAGCGTCGAAAAATCCCGTTTAACTCACCGCGGCCGTATCGGCGTGCCCCTTCTAAACATTTCGCCGCCCTCCGGACATCGGTATCGGAGAGGTAAAGGATTAACC
>JAIRTZ010000121.1 GCA_031254685.1 Methanomassiliicoccaceae archaeon | reverse complement strand
CTGGCGCGGATGCAGAAGAGGATACTCGAAGAGCATCATCTCACCACGCTTACATTCAAAACGATGTGTTTCGAATGCGGCTGCTGCGACCTCGTCCCGTTCAGGGACCTTTGACCCTTTCCGAAAGGACGCCTCTGAGCTCGCACGCTTTGCACTGTTCGCCGATCGTCGGCTCTCCGCATGCGCATTTTTTCAGCTTCGCAGGCTTTGAGGCGGCGGTGAGCATCGGTAACATTTGATCGTACGACGAGATGATACTGTGCCTCGTGCCCGGTGACCGTGTCTCGAGCTCGTCGATCACGTTCCTGAATTGATTCCTCAGCGCTTCGTCGGAATACGGGCACGTGCCGTCGTGATACGGGATGCCGGCGGCGATCGCGTACAGCAGCGATTCCTTCTCCGGGACCATCCTGAGAGGCTGTATCCTCGGTATGAGCCCGGGCTGTATCCTCTTGTGCGGCCCCAGCCTTATCAGACGTTCGACATCCCCTCTCGTAAAATTCATCATGATCGACTGCGCCGTATCATCCAAGTTGAGACCGGTCGCAAGATACGTCGCGCCCATCTTCCGCGCGGCGTCGTTCATCGCGTTCCTGCGGAACACCCCGCAGTAGGTGCACGGCGAGCTGTCGCCGGACACCGGCGCGGCCTCGTCCATCGTCACTCCGAACATTTCCGCGAATGAGGCCTGGTTATACTTTATCCCGAGGTCCGCGCAGAATTTTTTTACGATTTCGATGCTCTCGGGCCTGTACCCGTCAATGCCCTCGTCCACGGTTATGCATTGGATCTCGATGTCACGCCGTTCGCCGAGTATCCTGTGCAGAAGATACAGCGTCACCATGCTGTCCTTTCCGCCGGATACGGCAACGCCGATGATGTCGCCGGACAGAAGGTTCACCTGCCTGCGTATCTCCTTCTTCACGCGCTTTTCAACATATTTCATAAAATGCTCCGAACACAGATGCGTGCCGTTGTACCGTATGTACGTGATAGCCTCATGAGCGCAATTATCGCATTTCACGCTTCGCTGAAAGTGTTGATGGTTAAAAAGGTGTATGTAAAAGAAGAGAGGGGCTTTCGCCCCTGTTCAAAGGTTTGCGGAACTTATGCCTATCACTATCTCTTTGCCTTGGACGTCCCACGTCTTCACGTCGTCGCCTCCCGGCGCGTCGGTGAAGACGATCGTCCTTGCGCGCACCTCGCTCGCAATGTGCGTCCTCCACGATTCGAAGAACCTCGTCATTGCCGCGTCCGCTCTCACGTCGCAGTTGATATACTGCTCGACGTCAAGTTTCATGTCCTTGCGCATCTGCTGTATCCTTCGTATAAGTTCGCGGGCATAGCCTTCCGCCTCGATCTCCTCGGTCATCTCGAAATCGATGCACAGCCTGCCGGGACCGAAGGATACCTTCGATACGTTCGCGTTCCTCGTGCATTCGCACTTTGTGTCCGCGTCCATGAAATCAACGGTCTTGATGTTGCCCTGCTGCGCGAGGACGTGAGCGAATGTCCTCACCGATGCGTTGACGTCATTCGACTCGCCCTGTACCATTATCGACCTGAGCGGCCATCTTAGCTTTACGTTGTTCTTCTGCCGTTCGGAAGCGATTATCTCCACGATGTCCTGAACGAGCTTCATACTGAACTCGAGATCATCGCGTATCAGTTCTTCGTCATATGAGGGCCAGTCCTCCATGTGTATCGAATCTTTCTTGCCGCCCATGTGCCTGTACACTTCCTCGGAGATGTGCGGGCACACCGGCGCCAATACCAGTGCGGTGTTCATTACCGCGTAATGCAGTATGAAGTACGACGCGTTCTTGTCCTTCTCGACATCTTCGTTCTCGGACCAGGTCCTGTCCCTGACCAGTCGGACGTACCATCTTGAGAGGTCCTCAAGGATATATTCCTCAAGCGCGCGGCCAACCTTATGCAGGTTCCTTGACTCCAGGTTCTCCGTCACCTCGCGCTTCATGCGTTCCGTCTTGGATATCATCCAGACGTCCTCGTTCCTGAAGTATTTCCTCATTGACGCGAACGTATGCCTGTCGGGATCGTAATTATCGATGTTCATGTACGTTGACGCGAAGTTGACCACATTCCAATATGTGTTCAATACCTTCCTCGCGTTCTTCGGGCCGTCCTTCTGGAACGCGGTGTCCTCCCACGGCGAATTGACCCTCGTAACGTAGAACCGTAACGAATCCGCTCCCACATCCTTGATGATGTCCAGCGGTTCGATGACGTTGCCTTTGCTCTTGCTCATCTTCTGCCCCTTCGGGTCCAGCACCCAGCCGTGCATCAGCACCTCGTCGTACGGGGCGCGGTCGAACGATATCACGCCGGCGACGAGCTGCGAGTAGAACCATCCCCTCGTCTGGTCGTGCGCCTCGGTGATGAACCTCGCGGGCCACCATTTTTTGAACTCGGCGTCATCCGACGGGAATCCCAGCGTGGCCCATCCGGCGACGCCGGAGTCGAACCATACGTCCAGGACGTCCTTCGTCCTGCGCATCGTGTCCCCGCACTTGGGGCATTTGAATGTGACGTTGTCTATCCACGGCCTGTGCGTGTCCATGCCTTCCGTGAATCCGTCGCCGGTGCTCAGTTCCCTGTATGTTCCCACAACGCGCTTCTCGCCGCATCCGCACGTCCATACCGGAACGGGTATGCCCCAGAACCGCTGGCGTGAGACGCACCAATCTCTCGCGCCTTCCACCCAGTTCCTCTCCCTGGACGAACCGGCCCAGTCGGGAACCCATTTCACTCTTTCGATCTCGGCGAGCATCCTGTCCTTCACTTCGGGGACCTTGATGAACAATTGATCCGTGTTGCGATAGATGATCGGCGATTTGCATCTCCAGCAGTGCCCGTACCTGTGCTTTATCTTGGACGAGTTGAAAAGAACGCCGTTCTCGTCGAGCACCTTCAGTAGCTCCGTGTTCGCCACCTTTACTTTCATGCCTGCCATCAGCGGGAACGCTTCCGTGAAACGTCCGGCCTCGTCGACGGGACAGAACGGTTCGATGCCGTATTTTTTACCCGTCTCGTAATCATCCGGACCGACCCCCGGGGCCGTGTGCACCAATCCGGTGTTATCCGCCTCAACGTAATCCGCAAGGACGACCTTATGCATCCATTCCGTCCTTCTCAGATATTTCTCAGGGATCTCGAACGGCGGTATGTACGCAAGACCTTCGAGGTCCTTTCCCTTCATCCTTTTGATGACCTTGGCGCTGTCGAACTTTCCGATCTTCGTTATGTTCTCAAGCTCCGACGCCAATAATATCAATGTCTCTGTGCCCGACGCCCCCGAGAACTCCGCCTTCAGATAATCGAGGTCCGGATGCACCGCCACCGCGAGGTTCGACGGTAACGTCCACGGCGTGGTCGTCCATATCAGTAACGAGCCTGTGCCGTCGGTCAGCGGGAAGCGGACCATTATGGACGGGTCGTCCTCATCCCAATATTCGATCTCCGCCTCTGCCAATGCGGTCTCGCATCTGGGGCACCACGTCAGCACGCGGTTCGCGGTCTCGAGGAGCCCGCGTTCGTGAGCGCGGGATATAGTCCACCACGCCGCTTCGAGATATTCGGGCTTGATCGTCTTGTAAGGGTCGTCCCAGTTCATCCATACGCCGAGCTGTTTGAACTGCTCGGTCATGCTGCCGAGAAGTTCCTGTGCGAATTTTTTACATGTTTCGATGAATTTGTCTATTCCGAACTCTTCGATATCCTTCTTTGATCTGAGCCCGACCTTCTTCTCCACTTGGACCTCTATCGGTAATCCGTGCATATCGAATCCGGGCTGGTCCCTGACGTTGAACCCCTTCATCCTCCAGTATCGGATGAGGATGTCCTTCACCGTCTTGTTCATCGCCGTTCCCAGATGAATGGACCCGGTCGTGTACGGCGGACCGTCCAGGAAATAGAAACGTTCGCCCTTTTCCCTTAACTTCTTGGTTCTCTCATAAGCTTTCGTGGAGCTCCAGAACTCCTGGATCTCCTTCTCGATCGTTGGCGCATCATAATTCGCGCGGACCTGCTTTATCATCGCTATCCTATCCTGACCGGGACCATCTTGCCCTGCCAAGGAGCGTCAATGCAGAATCCTTATATAATCTATCCCCAGGAATCAAAAAGCGAGCGTTGTTTCTTTCTTGCCTCTTCGGCCTTCCTTGAATTCTCGATCCTGTCTATCACCGCGAGGACGCGTTCTTTCGAGAAATCATGCTGTTCGCACATCAGCTCGCATACCTTCTCGGTGTCTATTTTTTTTACCGTGAGGTCATGATCGTCCGAATACGTGCTTCTGAGGAATATGTTCCTTATCTCCTCATAATTGTCGATCTCTTCGCCGAGATGTCTCATCACTCCTTCGAGATCGCCGTGCGTCCGTATCAGTTTCAGTCCCTTCTTCGGTCCGATGCCGCCTATCCCCGGATTGAAGTCGGTGCCCATCAGAATGCATACGTCCACGAGCTGTTCCCTCGTGGTCCCGATCTCCTTAAGGAACGCGTCGCAGTCGATCAATTCTATCTTGACGTCCCTGTACTGGTCCCTTCCCGGTATCTTCCGCCGTCCGGTTATCGTCATGTTGCGCACCAACGTCGGCGCGCCGTACAGTATCGAGTCGAAGTCCTGCGACGCCGATGCCCACACGTCGCCCTTCCTGTTCATGTATGCTGCCTGCGCCTCGCCGTCGCTCGGCGCGTTGACCACGGGTATCCCGAGGAATTCGAGCAGAGACCTTGACGTCTCCTTGATCTCGGGCGTCATCCGCGACGTCTGCTGCGCCTTGGAGAACGCCTTCTTGATGTCGCCCTCTTCCACGGCGTCCTCCCATTCCTTCTCCGCCTTCTCGCGCCTCGCGCGGCGTTCCATTATCGTGCCCGTCTTCAGTTCATGCGGTATGCCGTCGAACACGAACGACGGCGATATTCCCGATTCGATGAGATTCGCCGTCCTGTACAATAATCCGGAAAGATGCGACGTCACGCGTCCCTGCGAATCGGTCAGCGGGGAACCGTCGGGCTGCCTTATGATCGAAAGGAACTGATATATCGTGTTGTAGGCGTCTATCGCCACGGTCCTGCCTTTAAGGTCCGCAAGCTCAATGTTCTTAGGCTCCGTCAGACCGGTCAGGTTGACACCCATCTTATCACCCGGTCACTTCTCGTCTTCGAAACCGTACAGCACTATCACTATTATCAGTACGAGCATCACAATGCCGACGAGTATCGTTACCAGGACGTTGATGCCTGCCACGATCGTGGCGGCGAATATAACAAGTGAGATCAACAGGATGAAGACCATGAGCTTTATCCTGTCATTGCCGAATATCATGTGTCACCCTAACCAGTCACAATGATTTTAAACTTTCCCAGGACGGGGCTCTTCATTTCCGTGCCCGGGCGCGGAACGCCCGGTACGATCTTCCGCGTCCGGATGCCGCAGGGACGGCGGCATAAGGGCCGCGGCATGGGATCGACACGATGGAAAATGGGTCGGCTGAGTCATAGAAAAAATGAAAAAATAGTATGATGATCGATAAGTGAAAAAATAAAAAAAAAGTATAATAATGAATTTTTTCAATATTAAAAACAGTATAATTAATAAATGCTGGACGATTTAAAGAATAAAATTTTTGAAAACAAAAACAGTATAATTTTGTTAATGGAAAATTATTAAAATAAGTATAATTATCCAGAAACGGAAAATTAAAAACAGTATAATTATCATTCAATACCGAAACGGTCGTACCGAGGACGGAAAGATAATAATATAAAAAAGATATGAAGGTGCGTGCATATGAGGACTAGAATGGTCACTAAAGAGGAATTGGCCGACAGGCTGCTGAGAAAGTTCGGAACGAATGAACCTATATTCACTAAAGAGGTCATCAGGTCCTGGAAAGAATATTCACGCCCCAGAGTGTTTCAATTGCTGAAAGAATTACTGAAGGACGGCGTCATCGCAAGGAGCGAATACGGAGTCTATTACTTTCCGACGATCATGCTTACAGGAAAACGATCTGTATTGAGCGGTTGGAAGATAACAAATAAGAAATTCATACATCATGGAGAAGCGATTTTCGGATACTATTCCGGACTGACGCTTCTCAATGGATTACATCTTACGACACAGATGCCGTTTGATATTGAATTGGTAACTTCAAAGACATCGGCAAGCGTCAGAAGGGTCAAGGTGAGCACGTCTTTTGTGACCGTGCACAGATCGAGGGTTCCTATAACAAAAAAGAACGTTTATGCATTGATGCTGCTGGAAACGTTCACCGAGATGCGACGGCCCCTAAATAAAAAAGAAGCGGGATATATCAGAGAATTCGTAGAATTAAAACAGATCAGAGAAGAAGTTGTATTACGTTATGCAAAACACTTTCCTGCACATGCGCTGGAAAATATTTTAAGGATAGGGGAGAAAAATGTATTTGCATGAATATGAGGATAAATTCGATGAATTGATCGGTGATTGCGCCAGGAGAACAAGGATCGGGCATGCGATGATCGAGAAGGATTATTTCGTCACCCTGTTCCTGAAACATTTGTTCGAAGCGGAACCGAATATCATCTTCAAAGGAGGTACGTGCCTTTCCAAGTGCTATAGGCTGATCGATCGCTTTTCCGAGGACATAGACCTCACCATGCGGCCGGATGCGACGCAGAAGCAGAAGAAGGGGCTGAAATATCACATAATAGATGTCGCGGACAAATTAGGATTGGAACACACAAATGCAGATAAGATCGACAGCGGGAGGGCCTATGCGCAGCATAACATCCGTTTCCCTTCAAATTATACCGGCAGTAGTTTGAAACCGTTCCTGTTGGTCGAGACGTTCTTCCGCAGGACGGCATCTCCCGCTCTTCTGTTACCGGCCTCGTCGCTGCTCTATGACCATCTGAAGGATGAGAACAGTGACGAAGTTATATCAAAATTCGATCTCGGACCGTTCGACGTGACCGTGCAGTCCCTGCAGGTCACGTTCATCGATAAACTTCATTCGCTGAATTCCAACAGCCTCAGAGGGAGGATAAACGCCTATTCGAGGCATCTTTACGACATTCACAAGATACTGCCGCATATACGATTCGACGGGGAGTTCTTCCGGCTGCTTAAAGAGATAGGGGAGCATGAGCGGAAAGCGGTCGCAGCCTTCAGAGTTCCGATCGACCTCGACCCGTCGGCTCTGACCGCATCGCTGAGAAATGTCATTTCCGATGATGTGTACAAGAACGATTATGAAACGACGACCTTTCCGCTCCTGTTCGTGAAGGTGCCGTATGAGGATACGATACGATCGCTGGGAACGGCCCTTGACGAGATCGATGCCGAGGAAGGCGAATTCGCTGTCGAGCCGCAGCTGAACTTCCTCATCCGCGCCCGAAGGACCGCCAAAGCGTGATCTCCTCTTTCATG
>JAIRTZ010000065.1 GCA_031254685.1 Methanomassiliicoccaceae archaeon | reverse complement strand
CACCGGGTTGATCGATCTTGATGATATTGTCCGCCACACGGAGCATGATCTCGGAGAGGGTGTATGAACACCTGCAGGACACTTGTTGTCGCCCATGGTAAATCTGAGCGTATTCTCTTTCAAACTATCGCAAAACATCTTGATATGAACGTCGAATTCGATTTCGACAACAGAGGCGAAACGAGCATCCAGATACGGCACCTGACGGAACGGTTCAGTTCCGGCCCGTATAGATCTGAGAACGACCTCCGAAAAAAATTCGGCATCCTGGAATATTTGGAAAGAAAGGATGTCAAAATGCCAAATCTGAAGATATTTCCGATAATGGATACCGACGACAGTCCTTACGAAGAAAAAAGTTACAGAACAGGCAATTTGTTCAGCTCCAGCATTTTTAAAGACAGGATAATCCCTATCTTCAACACCCCTAATCTTGATTCCGTCCTTAACGAATGCGGATTCAGGATAGATCCGAATAACAAGATCGGATCGTATTATGCGTTGGTCGGAAAATATGAACTGCGCGATCTCATCGATGCCCTGAAGGACTGCAAGAACACCAACCTTCCGATATTTTTGAGATATTGCGCATCGGTCACACCGAGCTATCAGGATTCGGTGTGATCTCGGAATATATAAGCGGGCCTGCCGGAATTCGAATCCGGGTCTGGGGCTCCGGAGGCCCCGGTGATATCCAGGCGACACCACAGGCCCTTGATGGATCTGAAAAAAGTAAGAAGTGTGCGTTGCCGCACTTTACTGTTTCTTTGACTTTTCGGTGTAGCCGCATTTGCCGCATGATCTCCGGTCGGCATGCGTCGCCATGAACACACCGGGCCCGCACTTCGGGCATGTCGGCTTCTTGCGTGTGATCTTGTCGCCTGCGACCTCGTACGCGTCCTTCTTGGAGGCCGATTTCTTTTTCTTTACTGCCGGTCCCTTCTTCGCGCCGGCGTCCGGCTTCTTCGCCCCGCCTTTCTTTGCGGCCATGTCACTGTCCCTCCTTGGGTTTCTCTTCGACCTTTCCGATACCGCTCCTCTTCAGTAAATATTCTCTTTCGAACTTGAGGGCGGACTCTTCGGAGCTGTAAACTTTCACGTAACCTTTCGAGATGCCGCGTCCGTACTGCGTGTCTACGTTGTTTATCACGACCGTTCCTTTCTTGGCCTTCATCATCTTCGATATCTCATCGATGATCGCTTTTCTCGTGGGTGTCGCTTCGCCTGTGTGATCCACTGTGAAACGTACCTCTGTCCTTTCCTGCAGCAGATTTTCCTTCTTCTCTGTTATTTCTATTTTCATGGAGACTCCTCCGTATGTTCCAAGAGCTCTTCGGCCCTTTTTTTGATGTGTTCATCCGTGGCGATGAGCATCATCCCCTTCCCCGGCCATCCGTAGATGATGTTCGTGCCGATCGGCGCCAAGAGGATGCACGGCAGCACCGCCAGGTCCTCTTCGCCGATCACGCGGATCGTCGTCTTCGTTTTTCCGGATAAAGCGTTTTCCACGGCATTCACGAGCTCCGCGGTGATCGCCCCCGCAGGGTTGCCGACCTCGACGTTCGTCCAGCCCTCGTTCTTCACGAGTTCCGCGAACCCTGTCATCTCGCGCCTTTCCGTCATCCCGTCGTAGACGGCGATGTCCGGTCTGATGCCGTTGCTGTTCACCGTAAGCGATACCACATCGCCGACGGTGATCAGTTTATTTTCAGCGTCTATTTTTTTTAAGTCGTTTTCATTGATGAGATTTCCGAAAGGCTCTTTGAACAATTCCCTCTTGTGTTCGGGAATCATTCTCGTCCTTCGGATGCCGTTCATATCAGCGTACCCTCAGCGCATATTTCCCGTTGGATGTTATGCCCATCTTCTTCGCTATGTCGGATTTCTCGTGATCGATTATTACAAGGTAGCCTTGCCACTCCTTGGACGTCTGGTTGCCGCACCTCGGACAGACGTCAGTTTCAGATATGAAGCTGCACTGTTTGCATGCTCTCATTGCGATTCACCTTTTTTCTTCGGATCGGCCTTCTTCTTTCCGTCCGCGGCCTTCTTCGGCTCTTCGCCGCCGTCGCCGCTCTTCTTCTTCTGATCGTCGTCCATCCATTCCAGTTTTCCGAGACCGGGCTGGCGCATTGTCAGCCCTATCTTACTGTCCTCAGGATTCTTTTCGTTGATATCTATGCTTACGACCCTTGCTCGTACTTTATCGCCGAGACCGAGGAACCTTCCGGTGTCCTTGCCTACGAGCCTTTGATTTTCCGAATCAATATCAACGCGGTCATCCATCACCTGGCTTATGTGAAGCAGTCCGTCAATAGGCCCGAACCTTACGAACGCGCCGAATTTAACGACCTCGCACACAACGCCTTCAATGATCTCGTTATCCTTGAGTTTGAAGGCAAGCTGATCGTACTTTACTGTCTGGTATACAGCGCCGTCGCCGTGAACTATACGTCCCGGACCTACCGTCTCAACGTTGCTTATGAGGACCGTCATTACTTTGTCCTCGCCGAACTTACCTTCGTATGCTCCTTTCGTAAGTTCTCCGATGACCGCTTCTATGTCCTCTTTCAGGTCTGCGGGCGGGATGCGCACCACTTTCTCAGACTTCGTCAGTATGTACATGATAGACCTCTCGAATGGCTACCGATTATTGCGCTCTTATATAAACTTGCCTTAATAAAGAATAACAAGGAGTCCTTCGGGTCTTCGCTGGGTTTTCATTGCATCGAAAAATTTTGTCGGACAGATTTTTATACGTCATATGCGTAACATCTGCTGTCTGTTTGCCGGGGGGTAGTGGCCGTAATGGAGCAAACCCCGGGGCAGTCACCTTTTTCCCAATCTTTTGATCTTCATCCCCTCTTTTTCGACAATGATCTTTCCTCTTCAGATGTGTTGAAAAAAGTAAGGTTACCGGGCCGCGAACGGCCCGGTTTGGATCGTTTTAAGATGTTTGCTTACGCTATGAAGAGCACAGCGGTCACCAAGCATATTGTTGCCAACAGCTTGACGAGCACGTGTATCGACGGTCCTGCGGTGTCCTTGAACGGGTCACCGATGGTGTCTCCGACAACTGCTGCCGCGTGGGTCTTTGAACCTTTGCCGCCGTAGTTGCCTTCTTCAATGTACTTCTTCGCGTTGTCCCAAGCGCCTCCTCCGTTGTTGAGGAAGTTGGCCATCAGGATACCGACGACGGTACCGACCATGATCAGCGCACCGACAGCCGCCGGGGCGATGTCGGGGAACGCGAACCTGTAGATGATACCGAACGATACGGGAACCGCTATCGGAAGCATTGCCGGAAGGATCATCGCCTTCAGCGCACCGCGCGTTGCAATGTCAACGCACTGGCTGTAGCTCGGTTCTGCCGTTCCGTCCATTATTCCGGGGTTCTCCCTGAACTGCCTCCTGACCTCTTCGATCATTGCGCCTGCCGCCGTTCCGACGGCTCTTATCGCTAACGCTGCGAATATGAAGACGAGCATACCGCCTATCAGCGCGCCGACGAATATCAGCGGGTCGCCGATGTTGACGTTGAAGACCTCCTGCAGCGTCACCAGAGGCTCTCCTGCTGCAGCCAGTTTCTCGTTCATCTTCTGCGCCACGATCTCGAAGTATGCCGCAAAGAGCAAGAACGCTGCGAGCGCAGCGGATCCCATTGCGTATCCCTTTGTCAACGCCTTCGTGGTGTTGCCTGCGGAATCGAGTTTATCGGTTCTGTCGCGTACCTCTTTCGGCTGGTTGCTCATCTCTGCTATGCCGCCCGCGTTGTCCGTTATCGGACCGAAGGTGTCTTCCGCAAGGATGAATGCCGACGATGCCAGCATCGCTATTGTACCGACCGCCGTACCGTAAAGGCCGTAGACGAACTCCTCGGCACCGGTCGGTGCCGCCATCGTTCCAAGGACGTACGTA
>JAIRTZ010000094.1 GCA_031254685.1 Methanomassiliicoccaceae archaeon | reverse complement strand
TTCGACATCATGGCGGGCTGCATCTCCGTGAGCTTCTTTATCTTGTACAGATTGTTCTCCATCCTCGCTTTGCGGAGCTCGGCGTTGAACGCGCTCATTTCCCTTTGATTCCTGGTCTGCGTCATGGTGTCGACAAGCAGCGAACGGATGATCGTGCTCACGCCGATCATGATCATTCCCGCGAGCACCAGCGTGATCACGATATATTTGCCGCCGAAACCTATCAGCGGCTCGAACACAACGCCCACTGCGCCGCCCACGATGCTCCTTACGCCGGGTATGAACATGCACATCATCAGCGCCAGCGAAAGCAGCATGAACAGCATCTGCGATTTCTGCGGCGGTTTAGCGCCCATCGGACCTCCGCCCATACCTTGTTCTGCCATTTTAATCCTCTCCGAAGAATCCTCTCATCACGGGATGCATCTCCATCATCTGCTCGCGGCCCATGGCCTCGTAGAATTGTATCAATATACCTACGGTCAGCAATACGCCCGTGCCCGATGCGTTACCTGTCGTACCGATAAGGTCCGCACCTGCGGCCAGAGCTCCCACTATCGCACCCGACAGTACGGTCACGATCGGGATGTACCGATCAAGCACCCTGCGCAGCACCCTGGGATCGCGGCGGAACCCGGGTATCTGCATACCGCTCCTCTGTATCTGATTCGCTACGGACTCGGCGCCCATGTTCGTTGTGGATATCCAGAACCTCGCGAACATTATGGAACCCAGCACCATAACGGTGAAATAAATGATAATTCGCATTATCTGCTGTATGGGACCGTGCATGGTATCCCCGTAATTCACCGGATCCAGTATCGGCAACAGCCAAGACGTAAGCCCGGTGGGCGCGGACACATACCATGCGAAGCCTCCCGCCGCATGGGTAGTACCTTCGGCGAAATAACCTATGAGGTCATTATGCCCTAGCAAAGGTATGCCGCTGAGCGTCGGGTTCGTATAGAACAGCAGCGCGAACATGCTGATGTTCGCCAGTAATGCCGCCATCAGTATCACAGGGATGTTGCTCGCGTAAATTAACTTTATAGGATAACGTCCGCGCGCGCCTCTGGCGCTCCCGTGTGACAGCGGCAGCTCGATCCGCGTTGACTCCAAGTAGGCGACCACCAGGAAGATCCCTATGGTGCCTATGAGCGCGATGAGAGGGTTGGGGCCTCCCAGCATCAATAATTCGTAACCTCCGTTGGCCATTTCGCCGGAGCTCATGTTCCCGAGAAGGTATATCGTCTTCGGTATCGTGCCCGCGGGCAGATTGCTCATACTTACAGCGCCTTCGCTCACGGGATTCCAGTTCACCGTCCCCGTGAAGAGCGCTTCGGACACTCCCGCAGCGATAAATAACGAGATACCGCTGCCTATGCCCCATTTGGAGATCACCTCGTCCATGAGGAACACGATGTACGATCCCACGAACAGCTGAAGTATTATCAGCATCTTCGCCCCGCCGGACCCGAACGCCGATTCGAAGTTCGCCGACGGTATCAGATAGCCGAACACCTGCGGCACCGCCTCCACGACGATTATGATTATGACTAGTAACTTCAGGAAGGACTGGTAGCATCCCTTGTCCTCCTTGTTCGTAAGGTCCAATTTTATTATCTTCGCGCCTACGAACAGCTGCATGATGATCGATGCGGTGACTATGGGACCTATCCCGAGCTGCAGGAGCGAACCTGACGCGCCGGCCATGATCGTCCTGTACTGGGCGAAAAGGTCCAATGTCTTTTCCTGATCCAGTCCGTAGATGTAGATGTTTGTCATCACGAAGTATATGATGAGGATCACGACGACCCACATCATCTTCGTTCTGAAGTGCACGTGGCCTTCCGGCTTGGTGACGGCAGGCAGCCTGTCAGCGATAGGTTTGAACCTATACAGCAGGCTTTTGTTCTCCTCCATTTTATTTCCCCGTTACTCTGCAACCGAACCGCCGGACGCGACTATCTTATCGCGTGCCTGAGCGGATATCTGAGATACCGTAACAATCACTGCAATATTAATGTCGCCTTTCCCTAACAGCTTATCTATGCCCGCCCCGGTCAGATCCACCGCGAATCCGCTGCCCTCCTTTTTGGCGAAACCGAGTTCGACATAGCGTTCTAGCTGTTCCAACATCTCTTTGATGTTGATAATCCTATTGGCCGAAACCACGCACTGCGGCCTCTTGAATCCGCGCCTTCCGAAGTGGTCGGGATCGAATTTGAGCATGTGCAGCCTCTCGTGCTTCCCGAGACCCGCGTTGCCGTGCCCTCCGATTATACCCGCTCCCCTTCCGGCCTTCTTCCCGCGGCCGTGCGTCCTGAGCCCCCTGAACTTCTTTGTTCTGCTTGGCATGTTATCACAGCATCCTTGCGATCAGTTCGTTGATCGCATCACCGCGGTACCCCAGCGCCCCGCCGTTGCGGAATGAGCGCTTGATACCTTTGTAGCCTTTCGCCGGCGGGTGGAGGCGGAACACCGCTTTCGCACCCTCGGCGTCTTTCATCCTGTATCCGCTGCCGATCACGGCGGCGGCCATTTCGGCGACCGTCGCGAACTCGGTGTTCGCTTTCAGGTATTCGTCCGTTATCGCGGCGTCCCCGGAGAGCCTTCCGCGCACGGTTATCATTTGTGTCAGCGTTTCAGCGTTCACTTCGCCCCAAGTGATGTAGTCCTTCGCCTTCTGCAGCATTCCCTTGGTAACATCGTTATCGGGTATCAGAACGCAATGGTTCACCCTCGTCAGATTCATCAGTTCCATCGTCCTGCGGACGTCGACGTTGACGTCGGCCTGTCCGCGTACGCGTATCACGGCGAACATCTCATTCCCTCCTGACGTCGGTCTCTGCGACCCGGATGCCGACGGCGCCGGAGACTATGTTCAGTTTGTCCCTCTGCGAGTCGGTCACGCGGACGCGTGTCGTTTCTTTCAGCGCTTCGAATGTCGCCAATGCGTAGTTCACCTTCGTCTTCGTGTTGCCTCTCGCGAAGCCCCACGAGTCGCGTACGCCGGCCAGCGTGAGCAAACTTTTCGCTACGTCGCCAACGGCCAACGATATGCCGCGGGGCGCCGGTTTCAGCGTCACGATGACGGAACCGCATTCTCCCTGGACCTCGAAGGGTAGCGAATGAGGCTGCCCGCATCCGCATTCCCAGGAGCCGCAGCCCCTCTTTATCTCTATTATGTTCAGTTTCGCGTTGTCGATCGCCTTTCTTATGGTCGGACCGACCTCTTTTCCTTTCGCACGGCCAACACCTACGAACCCGTCGCCGTTGCCGACCACGCACGTCACCGCGAATCTCACTCTTCGGCCGGAGTCGGTCATCCTCTGCACCATGTTGAGGTCTATGACCTCATCCTTCAGGTCCGGTAAGAGGATATCGACGATCTCGGCCTCGCGCAACGGCAATTTCGTGGCGAGGGCGTTGCTCATCGTCGTGATCTCGCCGTTGAGGACCATCTGTCCCAGTCTTGTCTTAGGGATCCAATCCATCTTATTCAGCCTCCTTCTTCTTCTTTGCCGGCGCTTTCGCATCCTTGGCTGGCGCTTTCGCATCCCCTTTCTTTGCCGCGGGTGCTTTCGCGTCCCCCTTGGCCGGGGCCGCTTTTGCGTCCCCTTTCTTGGCCGCGGGCCTCTCGGGTATCTTGGACGCCGCTTTCTTCGCGTCGGCCGTCTTCGGTTTTACCGCCTGCTTACGTTCGCGCTTCTCGCCGCCTATCGCGACGCGGACGCTGTTGACGTCCGCCTCGAGACCTCCGCCGATGTGATCCCCGAATAACCTTTCGTCAGTCGGAAGCACATCGCCGTGCGGTACGTCGACGCCCGCATCGAGTATCCCCGAGAGCGCCGCGAACAGTACGGCGCCCTTCGCCGGTGTCTGCATCCCTATGTCCAATACCGCTTTTCCGATACCGGCCTTCTTTGCCTTCGTGCCCGCCAGGTACCCCGTAAGGTATGCGGCGGGTATGTTGGAGCACGCGTGCTCCCATCCGAACGCCTTGAGCTCCGCGGATGTCGACGCGGTCAGGATGCTGTCGCCGTCCATTCCGAACTTCGCGAACTGTATCGTTACGTTCCTTGACGATCTTCTTACCACTGCCCTGAGCTCTCCGCCGGCCAGCAGTCTCTTGCGTTTGTAGTAGTCTGTGCGGTTGTCCCTTCTTCTGCGGAACGGTACTTTATATCTTGGTCCGGTCGCCATCAGATCTCCTCCTTGAGATGCCCTGCGGCTGCCATATGCTGCCTTATGTTCCTGCGGCTCTTATAGACGCCGCCCTTTGCCTTACGGTAGTACATGCGGTACACCGACGGCGTTATCTTCCCTTCGTCGCGCAGTGTCTTCAGCTCGTCGCGTATCGGGCGTATCGTAGAGATCCAGCGCCTCTTGTTCGGCAGGCGGGCGTTTATCGTTCCCTTCCTGCTTCCCGGTCCCTTGCGCTTACCTTTGGACTTCTGCTCCTGTATGTGCTTCGCGCGCGCTTTGGATATGCCCTGCTTCGGCTTCGCCTTTATGAGCCCGGATGCTATCGCCGTGCGTATGTCGGCGCGTGTGATGCAGTCGGCCGCCTCCTCTATCTTGTCCGGGTCTATCCAGACGCGGTTCTCGCCGCATTTGAGGACCTCCGCGGCCATTCTTCTCTGGTTGCTGAGATCCATGTTCACACCATCCTGTTGAGAACGCGTATGCCGAGCTCCTCGGCGCGGTCCTCTATCATTATCCTCTTCTTTGTGCCGACGGTGCCGCCTATGCGTACCGCCTGCGTCTTCGGATCGACTCCGTCAAGATCGTTGATGTTCGCTACGGGAACTTCCTCGAATCCGGACGGGTGCAGACCCCTCGCTATCGCGGGGCCGCGGTATCCGATCACAACTACGGGCGGGCGGCGCGCGAGCTTGCGCTTCATCTTCGAATGAATGCCCTTCGGCCTTCTCCAGCTGTCGCCGAGCTTCGCGTACCTGAACCATTCCTGCCTCTTGAAGGCGGGCCTGCGTCCGCTTATCAATGCCCTCTTCGCGAGCGCATCCTCCGTCGCATCGTCAAGTTCCGGCTTCGCCTTCACGACGTACGCGTCCTTATCCTCTTCCGGATCGACTATCTCGACCGGCTTGGCGTCCTTCTTCGCGTCCTTGGCGTCCTTGGCGGGTGCGTCCTTCTTCGCGTCCTTGGCCGGTTCCTTCTTCGCGTCCTT
>JAIRTZ010000080.1 GCA_031254685.1 Methanomassiliicoccaceae archaeon | reverse complement strand
CTCCATCCGAACCATGACGGTTCGGCCGGCGGCGACAATTTTACATCTGTCGGGATCGTTATTTCCAAGGGCTCGTTGCCGTTCCCAAGAATGAACGTCACTGTGAATCGTTCGCTCATCTTCACGGCCCACTTTGCAGTTAACGTCATATTACCGTTCACGGGATCGCCGAAGTTCCATTCATCCTCGCCGTTGTACCATCCGGCGAATGTCCATCCGTACCATTTCGGCTCATCCGGCTCTGCTATCGGGTTGCCCTTCGCCGCATATTTGATGAATGCCTGGTCGCCGTTCTTGGGGTCGAATATCACTGCCCAACTTTGATCGGTGTCCAGGGTCCACATCGCCACAAGGGTCAGGGGGTCGTTGACAGGGTCATCGAAGTTCCACAGTACCTTGCCTTCGAGATGCCATCCGATGAATGTATATCCCACCAGCACCGGATCGCTGACCGGCCTTCCGACGGGAGTGAATCTCACAACGTGCTCTTCCCGTTCCTCTTCGCCGTTGTTCAGGTCGAACGTCACCGTGTATCTCTGGCCCATGTTCACATCCCATTTCGCGGTCAACGTGATGTTACCGTCCACGGGATCGCCGAAGTTCCATTCATCGTCGCCGATGAACCATCCGGCGAATGTCCATCCGTACCATTTCGGCTCGGGGATCGGTTTCACAGGCGTGCCCTTCGGTACCGAGACCGCGGTAGTGTCCCCGTTCACGGGGTCGAAGGTTACCGTCCATCTCTGGCCCGGGTCCTCCGCCCACTTTGCTGTCAGTGTCATCTTACCGTACACCGGGTCGTCGAATTCCCATACCAGACCTTCGGCGGTGAACCATCCGACGAAGTTCCATCCCGGCCTCTTCGGGTCCTCCGCGGGCCTTTCTGCCGGTCTGCCGTTTATGATGCTGACCTCTTTTATCGGATCCTCATCGTTGTTCGGGTCGAATGTGACCGTCCATCTCTCGTCGGGGTTCTCGATCCATTTCGCGGTAAGTGTGATATCGGCATCCACTTTCTGCGTGAATTCCCACTTCGTGTCGCCGTTGTACCATCCGTCGAATATCCATCCGTACCATTTCGGTTCGGGGATCGGTTTCACAGGCGTGCCCTTCGGTACCGAGACCGCGGTAGTGGCCCCGTTCACGGGGTCGAAGGTTATCTTCCACCTCTGATCGGGATCTTCCTCCCATTGTCCGAGTATCGTTATGTTGCCGTTGACCGGATTGTCGAAGTTCCATAGCGGCGGACCCACGAACCATCCGACGAAATTCCATCCGTGCCATGCCGGGTCCTGCGCCGGTCTTTGTACCGCTTTGCCTTTTATGACGCTCACTTCCCACGATTCATCCTTGCCGTCATTCCTGGGGTCGAACTTGACGGTCCATCTCTCGTCGGGGTTCTCGGTCCATTTCGCGGTAAGTGTGATATCGGCATCCACCTTCTGCGTGAATTCCCACTTCGTGTCGCCGATATACCATCCGTCGAATATCCATCCGTACCATTTCGGTTCGGGGATCGGTTTCACAGGCGTGCCCTTCGGTACCGAGACCGCGGTAGTGTCCCCGTTCACGGGGTCGAAGGTTATCTTCCATCTCTCGTAAGGGTCCTCTTCCCATTGTCCGAGGATCGATATGTTGCCGTTGACCGGATTGTCGAAGTTCCATAGCGGCGGACCTACGAACCATCCGACGAAGTTCCATCCGTACCATGCCGGGTCCTCCGCCGGTCTTTGTACCGCTTTGCCCTTTACGACGCTCACTTCCCACGGTTTATCCTTGCCGTCATTCCTGGGGTCGAACTTGACCGTCCATCTCTCGTCGTGGTTCTCGGTCCATTTCGCGGTAAGTATGAGGTCTGCATCCACCTTCTGCGTGAATTCCCACTTCGTGTCGCCGTTGTACCATCCGAGGAACGTCCATCCGTACCATGACAGGTCGGGGATCGGTTTCGCCGGTGTTCCTTTCGGTACCGAATCCTCGGTCGCCGAACCGGTGCCGTCATTGTGATCGAACGTCACCTTGAACCTTTCGTCCGGGTTCTCGGTCCACTTCGCTGCTATCGTCATATTGCCGTAGACAGGGGAGTCGAAGTTCCACTGTGTATTGCCGTTGAACCATCCGTCGAATGACCATCCGAACCATGTCGGGTCGTCGGCCGGTCTTGCCGCCGGTGTGTTCTTCGGAACGGTCACCGACTGCGTTTTGCCGCCGTTGTTCGGGTTGAACGTGACGGTGAACCTTTCGTTCATGTTCATTTCCCACTTTGCGGTCAGGACCAGGTCCTCTTCCGCCGTTTGCGTGAAATCCCACTTTGTGTCGCCGCTGTACCATCCGAGGAACGTCCATCCGTACCAGAACGGATCGCTGACGGGTCTCGCGACCTTGGTGCCCAGCGGTACTGTCACCTTCAGTACGGTCCCGGTCCCGTTGTCATGGACGAACAGGACCGTTGCCCTTTCGTCCATGTTCTCCATCCATTTCCCCGTGAGCGTGATGTCGCCGTTCACGGTCTCCGTGAATGTCCAGAGCACAGAGTCGCTGAACCATCCGAGGAACGTCCATGCGTACCACGACAGATCGCCTGGGTCAGCGATCAGGGTGTTCTTCGGAACGGTCTCCGACCACGTTTTGCCGCCGTTGTTCGGGTCGAACGTTACGGTGAACCTTTGATCCATGTCGAACTCCCACTTTGCGGTGAGCGTTGTGTTCCCGTTCGGGATGTTCGTGAACTCCCACTTCGTGTCGCCGGCGAACCAGCCGAGGAACGTCCATCCGTGCCATGCAGGGTTGCCGGGGTTCATCGCCGGGCCTCCCTTTATCACGCTTTCCGTCCACGTGTCCTTCCCGTTGTCCGGGTCGAACGTTATCGTCCATCTGTGCGCATCGTTGTATTCCCATGATGCGACAAGCCCCATGTCGCGGCCGACGCCGTCGGTGAATTCCCACTTCGTCTCGCCGTCGAACCAGCCGAGGAACGTCCATCCGTACCATGTCAGGTCTCCGGGGTTCGCGACGGGCGTGCCCGCGGGCACGGTCGCGAACCAGGTGGGATCGAACCCGTTGTTCGGATCGAACACGACCGTATAGGTCCTTGTGGCGGACGTCGTTATCGTTATCCCGCCCGTTATGCCCGGTATCGTGACGTACCCGGTCTTGTCGTCGTATGTGTATTCGCCCGGCGACAATGCCCTTCCGTCAATTATCACCACGATCGACTTCGGCAATGCGTATCCCGTGTTCGGTTTGAACGTGAATGTCAGCGTATCGCCGTGGCCGATCGACGCGGGGGCGTCGCTTGTCATGTTGTCCGCGTCCACCGTCACATTGTATGTCTTTACGGTGAACGTCGCGGTGATGTTCATGTCTCCCGATACGAGCGCCGTCGCTTCGGGCTGGAAGCCGGAGAGGCCTCCCGCCCAGCCGCCGAACTCATATCCTTCGTTCACAGGTGCCGTGAACGTCACATCTGTCCCTTTCGGAACGTATCCGCCGCCTGTGAACGAAACGGTCGCGCCCGTTTCGTCCTCATACGACCATGTGACGGAACCTCCGGTGACGGGGTTCGAGACCGTTGTTATCTCTGCGTGATCGTTCTTGGACGGGTCGCGGAAGAATGCGTGCACATCCGTATCCTGCGTTACCGTGAGCGATATCGCCTCATCCGTGTATCCCTCTTTGCCCACGGACCAGTGGTGGAACGCGTGGCCCGTTGCGGTGAATGTCGTGAATTCCACCGCTGACCCGGGCGCCGCCTTGAATTCCGTCTCATATCTGAACGGCGCCCCGCCGTTCACCGATACGTAAACATCCCCTTCCCCGTGAGCGGTCACCTTGACCTCGTGACCGGGCGTCAGGACAAGGTCGCTTCCGCTGACATCCAGCATGAAGTTCTTGGCGATCGAATAGAAGTTCCCGCGGAACTCCGCGCCGCCCGTGACCGCCGTCATGCCGGCGGCGGGGTTGGCTATGTCCAGCCTGTGCACGTTCGCACCGGGGCTGAATCCCGGGAGCACGCTCAGCTGGGCTGACGACGTGCCTGCGTACGAGCGTATCGCCCCGCTGATCTCGGGCGTTCCGCTCAGGGTGAGCGAACCGCCGGCAATATTCATGAATATCGCGTGTGCGCCCTCCGAGGAGATCTTACCGCCGCTGATGTTCACGGTCCCGGTGCTCTGGACGTTGATCGCATACTCGTTCCCGCCCCGTACGACGGCGTCGCCGGATATGTTCAGCGTACCTGTCCTCTGGATCCTGATCGCCGTTCCCACGCTTTCCACAGTGCCTCCTGAGATATCGACGATGCCTGCGGTCGAATAATGGTGTATCGCCGCAATGACGATGTCCTCGCCGGTGTTCCTTATCGTTCCGCCGGTGATCTCAAGTATCACTGCGCCCGGTGCGTAGGAGGACACATATATCGTGAAGTAGCCGGATGAGGTTATTATCGTAGGGACCGTCTTGTCCGATTCGGATATTATCACCTTTCCGTTCATGATACTTATCGCGGAATCCGTTCCGGCGTTCTCTACGGTACCGCCGGAAATGTATATCGTTCCCGGGCCGTTGTTCATTAAGGCCGCCGTGGTGCCGAATGAAATGATCGTGCCGCCGGTGATGATTATGTTGCCTGACTGCTCGTTGGAGACCGCAACGCTCTTCATGCTTTCCACAACCGCGCTGCCGGATATCCTCACCGTGCCGTTGTTGTTGTTCTTTATCGTCGTACTGAATTCCGAAGCTCTGAATGTGCCTCCCGATATCTCGATCGTCCCGCCGAAACTGTTCTGAACGGTCGACGATCTGCCGTTCTGCGTGAATGTGCCGCCGGTTATTATGGCCGTGCCGGAGTTGATCATGAGCGGAATGTCGTCCGATGTCTGCGAGAATGTCCCGCCGTAGATGATCATCGTTCCCCCGTCTCCGTTGCTGACGGCAGGGGAATTCAGCGATTGCGCGGAGAATGTCCCGCCGCTGACGATCATCGTGCCTGCGGACCTGTTGTACAGCGCTGTACCGCCGCCTTTTCTGGTCTCGATCACGGTATCGCCGGATATCAATGTCGTGCCTGCGCCATCATTGATGATGCCCCACGACCCTGACGATATGATGCCGCCTTCGATCCTCAGCGTTCCCGTACTGCTGTTGCGGATCGCCTCAAATTTGGTATCGATATTCGCAACGCTTGTGACGTTCGCGCCGTCCGTCAGTTGTATGAAGATGGAATCATAATCCGTTATCAGCGAACCGTCCATCCTGACGTTCCACTCCCGGCCGGTGAATGTGATCTTGCTCCCGACCGTCAGCGTGTTCACCGGTCCCGAACCGTCGCCCCAGAACGTGAGCGAGCATTCTTTGCCGCCCGCGTCCGCTTTTATCCTGTCGATGGTGAACTGTATCCAGACGTCCGTCGCGTTGGGGATGTTCTTCCACGACGTGCCGTTGCCCAGGATGTCCCTCTGTGCTGTATATAATCCTTGGCCTGTGCCGTGGATTATCCTGAATATCGGTTCCGTTCCCTTCAGGACGATGTCATCTCCGCCGATGACCATCATGAATGCTGTCAATGCGTTCTCGAAGCTCGAAAAGTACTTCGCACCGTTGAGCACCGCCGTTGCGCCGGCGGACGGCGACTTCAGCTCCAGTTCGTAAACATTCGACATCGGATTGAAGTCCTTGGCCAGACTGAGCTGGCCGGCGAATACGCCGATCTTCCGGTCCGCCTCCAATGTCCCGTCCAAGTTGAGCGAACCGGACGCGTCGGTCATGTTGATCGCATATGTGCCTGCCTTGAGCACAGAATTCTTGATGTTTATTGTGCCGCTGCCCTGATTCGCCACCGCAGCGTTCTTTGCGCTTATTATCTCCGCGCCGGATATGCTTAACGTGCCCGTCCCGTTGGAGACCGCGGAACTGTAACCGGATGCCGATGTGATCGTGCCGCCGGTTATCTCTGTCTCTCCGGATGCGTTGCTTACCGCGATGTGCACTGTGCTTTCGATCAGGACGTTGCCCGAGATCTTTATCTTACCGGTGCTGTTGTTCATGACCGCGGTGCTGCCTACGCTCCGCACCGCGGTGTCCTCCGCTATGGTGATCGTGCCTGTGCCGTAGTTGATGACGGTCTGCTGGCTGCCCGACGAGGTTATCGTCCCGCCGAACAGGTTCAGCGTCGACGTGCCGTCGTTGCGGATCGCGTGACCGTACCCTGTGGTGGTGTTGCTGATGTCCGCATAGCTTGTGACCTTCGCATCGTTGGAGACCGTTATCGTTGCAAAGCTTGATGATGACACGAAAGATGTCACCGAACCGAATAACGTCACATCCCAGCCGACGCCCCTGCCGTCGAATGTGACCATGCTGCTGCCTATGCTCAACTCCGTCGGGTCCGTCCCCGCACCGTTACCCCAGAACGTGAGCGTGCATCCTTTGCCCTCAGCGTCCGCTTTTATCTTATCGACAGCGTCCTGTATCTTGACGCTGACGCCGCCGATGAGGTCCTTCCATGCTCCGTCCCCGTAGACGTCCCTCTGTGCTGTGAACGTTCCGGATGTTCCGCCGTTGATGATCCTGAAGTCCGGCCGCGCATCATCCGTGAGAACGATGTTGCCGTCCGCCGTCCCTACGGCGAACTTCGTCAGTATGATATCAAAGGATGATCTGAATGCCGCGCCGCCGTTCACGATGACCGCGCCGGCGGCCGGGTCCGATATCTCGAGGACATATACGGAACTCGGCTCGAAGCCCTCGGACACGCTCAGGGTGCCCGGGAATATGAACAGGTTCCTGTTCACATCCACCGCCCCGTCCAGGCTCACGCGGCCTGCCGCGCCGCTGATGTATATTGCGTGCGCCCCCGCCGAGATCGATGAGTCCTTTATGTTCACCGTGCCGACGGCGGTCCGGACCCCTATGCCCGCGGACAGTATCGCAGCGTCGGTTATGTTCATCGTGCCCATGCCGTTGTTGAACAGCGTAGGGTAGCCGGCGTTCGTCGAAGTGAATGTACCGCCGGATATCGTTATCGTACCGGCCCCGCTGTTGTTGACGTTCCAGCCGGCGTTCGTTACCGTGACGTCCCCGATTATGTTCACGGGGCCTGCGCTCTGGTTGGTTATTGCCGCCGCCAGGGTCGATGACGTTGAGATCGTTCCGCCGTATATGTTCAGCGTGCCGTTGCCGTTGTTCACGATCGCATGGTACGACTTTCCGCTGACGTTGCCGCTTTCGATCGTCAGCGTTCCCGACGAGGTGTTACGGAACGCGGAGGCGGTGCCGGTATTGCTGACGTCCGCGCGGCTTGTGATGTTCGCGCCGTTCGTAAGAATTATCGCGGCGCTGGACTCCGATGACGCGGCGGACGCGAGCGTCCCGTATAACGTGGCGTTCCATCCGAAGCCGTCGCCGTTGAATGTGATCATGGCACTCCCGGGGTTCAGCGTGTTCACCGGTTCCGAACCGTCGCCCCAGAACGTGATATCGCACGGTTTGCCGTCGGACTGCGCCTTGATCGCGTTGACGGCGTTCTGTATCGTGACGTCGACGCCGCCCGGGATGTCGTACCACGTACCGTTATCGTGAATGTCCCTCTGGGCCGTGAAGCTGCTTCCCGCGCCCTTGATGATCCTGTAGATCTGTGCCGTATCGATAAGAATGATGTCATCCCCGTTCTCATCGAGGAAGTGCTTTGTTGTATACGTTGTTGTAAAGTTCTCAAGATATCCCGCGCCGCCCTTCACGACCGCCGCGCCGGTGACGGGGTTCACTACGTCCAAAACGTATGTCTGACCCGGTGCGAAGGTGTCGGGCACCTTCAGCTGGCCTGTGTATATCCTTATGGCCCCGTTGATGGTCGGGTCCCCGTCCAGCGTCAACGACCCGGATGCGCTGTTCATTTGGACCGCGTACGTGCCGTTCCCCGATATCGAGGCGTCGGTGATGTTTATCTTCCCTGCCGCGTTGTTGTATATCGCTGCCAAGGGACCTGATGCCGAAATCTCGGCGTCGGTGATGTTTATCGTTCCGGCGCCGTTGTTCCGTATCCCGTAATTCTTTTCGCTGCTCACCGTGATGTCCCCGGTGATGTTGATCGTACCTTCAGTAAGGTTGTAGATAGTAGGACTGGATGCGGCCGCCGATGTGAAAGTGCCGCCAGAGATGTTCGCCGTTCCGCCGCCCGAGTTCTAGACCGCCCAGCCGTTCGGGTTCGATATAGTGCCGGCGGATATGTTGACCTTTCCGGTGCTGTTGTTGCTGATCGTCCCCAATACTGACACGGACGACGTTGATAACGTGCCGCCGTGGACGTTCACCGTGCCGCCGGAGGAGTTCGAGATCGCGTTGTGGGCCTCGGCGTGCGCAACGGCGTCCCCGGATATGCTGACGGTGCCTGTGCCCGCGTTGGCGACGGCCACGCCTATGCTCGTGTTAGTTATTGTGCCTCCTTTGATATCTGCCGTCCCTGTGCTGGTGTTACGGATCCCGGAGCCGCCGGAGGTGTTCGTAATGTCCGCATAGCTTGTGATGCTTGCGTTGAATGTCAATACAATGGCCGCGTTGCCGGATGATGTGACGGCCGCAGTGAGCGTCCCGTATAACGTGACGTTCCATCCGAAGCCCGAGCCGTCGAATGTCATGACCGCGGCGCCGATGTCCAGTGTGTTGGCCTCCGGCTCCGAAGCGTCGCCCCAGAACGTCAGCGCGGACTTCCCGCCGGCGGCATCTCTCTTGACGGAGTCGAGGGCGGTCTGTATCGTAACGTTGACCGCGCCGGGTATGTTCACCCACGCACCGTTCCCGTCCACATTCCTCTGGGCGGTGAAATTGGCGCCCGTGCCCTTGATCAGCCTGAAATCATATTCCGAATCTACCAGGATGATATCGTTACCGCTTGTGTCCAAACGGAATTTTGACATGCCCGTAAGCTCGAAGCTTGAGAATATGCCTGCGCCGCCGGTCACCGTTATCAATTCGGCGGCAGGGTCTGCCGGCTCCAATACGTATGTCCCGACGGGTGCGAAACTGTCTCCGAGCTTCAGCTGGCTTGCGGCGGCGCCCGCGTATGCGCGTATCGCCTTGCCGATCTCCGGGCTCCCTTCCAATATCAGGCTGCCCTTCGCATTGTTCATGAATATCGATTGTGCGCCGCCGTTCGATATCGTGCCGTCCGTTATCTTGATCGTGCCTTCCCAATAGTTGTAAACGGTCTGTGACGTTTCGCTGAACAATGTGCAGCCGGTGATGTTGACCGTTCCGCCCGCCCTGTTGTTGACCGCCGATCCGACGCTGTTTATCGTGATACCCGTGAGGTCGATCGTGCCCGCTCCGTTGTTGTAAACGGACGAGGCCCCTGTGCCCGTTGTTTGGATCGCGGTGTCCGATATGTTCATTTTTCCGCCTGCGACGTTGTTGGCCGCGTTGCCGGTCACAGAGATGAGCACGGCATCGGAGATGTTGACCGTACCTGAGGCAGCGTTCACGACCGCGTGGCCGGAGCCTGTGGCCGTTATCGTGCCTCCTTCGATGTTCACCGTTCCGGAGCCGTTGTTGCGTATCGCCGGGCCGCCGCTGGTGCACGCGATGTCCGCATAGATCGTGATGCTGCTGAGGTTCGTGACAAGTGTGGCGTTAAATGACGTTGCGCAGTCGGATGACAGCGAACCGTATACCGTGACGTTCCAGCCGGGGTTGCCCGTCTCTATATAGACGCTTGAGTTCCCGATGCTCAGCGTGTTGACCGGCCTCGTACCGTCGCCCCAGAAGATCAGCGTGCATTCTTTGCCGTACGCCTCCTGCCTGACGGCACTGGTGGCCAATCCCAGGACGGTGTCCTCCGCAGATCGGA
>JAIRTZ010000047.1 GCA_031254685.1 Methanomassiliicoccaceae archaeon | reverse complement strand
TCCGATCTGTCCGCGAGCGAGAACAGCGAGCTTCCGGCGGCCAATACCGTGGCGCCGGCGTCCGCGCACCGTTTCCCTGTGTCGCGGTTGATCCCGCCGTCGATCACGATCTCAGCGTTCAGGTTATTTTCGTCGATATATCTTCTCGCTTCCGATATCTTCGGCACGCACTCCTCCCTGAACGCCTGGCCTCCGAATCCGGGCTGAACTGTCATTATCAGTATGAGGTCGACCTTGTGCATGAATTTCCTGACCTTTTTGAACGGGGTCCCGGGGTTGAGCGATATGCCGGGGGACCTTCCCAATTCCCTTATCCTGTCGATCGCCCTCATCGTGTTGCCTTTCGACTCGACGTGCACCGTTATCATGTCGGCGCCCGCCTTCGAAAAATCCTCCACATATCTCAGCGGGTCCTCTATCATCAGGTGCACATCGAACGGTATCTTCGATAACGGCCTCAGCGCCCTCACAACGGACGGCCCTATCGTTATGTTCGGGACGAACATCCCGTCCATCACGTCGATGTGCGCCCAGTCCGCGCCCGCTTCCTCCACCCGTCTCAATTCGTCGCCCAGCCTGGAGAAATCGGCGGACAGCATCGACGGGGACACTTTCGTCATGCTCACACGTATGACGTCATTGAATTTAATCTTTAGACAGGACGGCGGGAAAGGCGGTAGCGTGGGAACAAATATATTGTGCCGTTAACATTCGGAGCATATGGCAGCGGAAATCAAAAAGGAGACGTGCGACGTCGCGGGGTGTTCCAAGGAGGCGGAAAGATCGATAAGCCTGAAACAGGTGAAGGAATCGAAACTTTCGCTGAAACCGGAATGCGCAAGGGCGGCGCATCTCTGCAAGGACCACTATCGCGAGTACAAGAAAGAAACCAAGAAGGACAGAAAGCTCAACAATTTAGGGTATTGACCATGGTCGACATCCTGTTCGCGGGCACCGGCGCCAGCGTCCCCTCCAGGGAACGCTCTTTACCGTGCATCGCCGTGAGAATGAACCGTGACGTGATACTTTTCGACTGCGGGGAAGGTTCGCAGCGGCAGATCATGATCTCGCCGTTATCGTTCATGAGGATCAAGGCGATATTCGTGTCGCACCTGCACGGCGACCATTTGCTCGGGATACCGGGGCTGCTGCAGACGATGAGCATGTCCGGCCGGCGCGATGAGATACTGCTTGTCGGGCCCGAGGGATTCAAGGGGTCCGTGGACCGGCTGATGGAATCATGCGGCGGAGACCTTGATTATGACGTCGACATCATCGAGGCTTCCGGCGGCGACACGTTCGTATTCAAGGAGTTCGTCGTAAGGGCGTTCGATGTCAAGCACAGCGTGACCGCGCTGGGATTCGTGTTCGAGGAGAATGCGCGCCCGGGAAAATTCGACAAAGCCAAGGCGCAATCGCTTGGCCTGGCTCCGGGCCCCGACTTCTCCAGGCTGCAGAACGGGGAGACCGTCAACGGCGTGCGCCCGGAGGATGTGATCGGGCCGGTCAGAACGGGACGCAAGATAGTCTATTCCGGAGATACGGTGAGATGCCAGCGCATCTCGGACATGGCGAAGGACGCCGACGTCCTCATCCACGAGGCCACATATTCCCATAAGGATATATCCCTGGCGAGGGAGCATATGCATTCCACGTCGCACGATGCGGCGCAGACCGCGAAGGAAGCGAACGTATCGGTGCTGATCGTAACGCATATGAGCAACAGGTACGATGATCTGACCGTGATCGAGAACGAGTGCCGCGAGATATTCCAGAACTCGATGGTCGCGCGCGACCTGATGATGTTCACCGTAAGATGATGCCGTTCCGCGCGGTCATATCATCTTCAGCATATCCGCGTTCGTTATCACGCCGACTATCTTTCCTTTCCTGGACACGAGCACCGCGTTGCAGTTGCTCATCATTGACGTTATCGTTGTCATCGGCGTGTTCTCGGTGACGACGGGGAACGATTCGTCCATCACCCTGGCGATGTTCGTCTCAACAAGCTCGTCCATCGTCTTCCCCTGACGGACGAGTTCGAATATGCTGCGTTCCGAAATGCTTCCGACGGGGATCTCCCCCTTGAGCACCGGCAATTGCGAATAGCCGGTGGTCTTCATGAGGTCCGACGCCACGCGCACCTTATCGGTGCACTGTACCGTGACGACGCCCTTCGATGCGACGTCCGCCGCCGTCAGATCTTTTTCGGTGGAGTTCCTCATCTCATCCAGCGTCTCGAATAATTTGACGATGGTGGCGTAGCTCGCGGATATGCTGTTCCTCTCGATCTTCGCTATTGTGCTCTGGCTTATGCCGGACGCGGAGGCCAGCTGCGCCTGGGTGACGTCAAGGCTCTTTCTTACCTTTCTGATATCTGACGCGGGAGGGAATTTCATAAAACCGTATCAATATATTCGTATATGAATATTTACATCAATGTACTTTATGTACACAGTCAATCAATGACTATATGGTAACCTCTTGGTAATTTATGGAGAAGGGTAACAATGGCTAAGAACATCTATGTCGAAGGGATCAACGAAATACCTGTCCCCCTGGGGAAAGTGGAACTTGTCGAAAGGAAAGGTATCGGGCATCCCGACAGCGTTGCCGATGCGCTCGCCGAGCAGGTGAGCAGGGCGCTGTGTAAGATGTACAGAAAGGAGATAGGTACTGTGCTGCACCACAACACCGACGAGACGCAGATCGCCGCCGGTCAGTCGAACCCGAGGTTCGGGGGCGGATGCGTTGTCGATCCTGTGTACATCCTGCTTGTCGGAAGGGCGACGACACATGTGAAGGACAGGTCGCTTCCGTGCAAGCCGACGGCGCTCAGGGCGGCGCGCGATTATTTGAGAAAGACCTTCCCGAACCTTGACGCGGACTCGGAAGTGATCCTGGACGCAAGGATCGGGCAGGGCTCGGACGACCTGCGCGGTGTGTATCAGACGTCAAAGTTCCTTGCCAACGACACGTCGTTCGGCGTCGGGTACGCGCCGTACAGTTTAACAGACCGGGTCGTTCTCGAGACGGAGGAGTTCATAAACGGAAAGCTGAAGAACATCATGAAGGGAACGGGGCAGGACGTCAAAGTGATGGCGTCAAGGGTCGGCAAGAATCTGACGCTGACCGTCGCGTGCGCGATGGTCGATAAATATCTGGACGACGAGAGCGCATACGTATCGGCCGTACAGGAATTGAAGGACCGCGTGTACGACAATGCGCTGAAGATCGTGAAGAACGACCTGAAAGTAAAACTTGAGGTGAACACCGGCGACAACATCAAGAAAAAGGTGTTCTATCTCACGTGCACGGGCCTGTCGCAGGAACAGGGCGACGACGGCTCCGTGGGACGCGGCAACAGGGCCAACGGGCTCATTACGCCGTACCGTCCGATGAGCATGGAAGCCACGTCGGGAAAGAACCCGATCACGCACATCGGAAAGATATTCAACATCATGTCGCGCCTGATAGCGGACGACGTCGCCAAAAAGGTCTCACCGGACGTCGAGGTGCGCGTAAGGCTGCTGTCGCAGATCGGCAAGCCGGTGACGCACCCGCTCAACGCAAATGTCCAGCTCGTCACGAAGGACCTCACCCAGCTGCCGAAATGGAAGAAGGACGCCGAGGCGATCGTCGAGGATTGGCTGGACAACGTGGACAAAATCACGGATATGATAATCGACGGAAAAGTGAGGACGTTCTGACGTGAAGATAATGACCACGCCGCAATACGGCCCGATGTTCAGGTTCGGGGACACCAATGTATATTGGGCGCTCCACCTGCTCTCGGACGGGAAGCGCATCGGCCGCAAGGTCCTGGCGGAGCTCGTCGGCATCGGTGAGGGGAGCATGCGCCGTATCCTTGACACCCTGAAAGAATGGGAGATGATCTCCGTCAGGCAGACGGGGATCACCATAACGAAGACCGGCCTCGGCTTTCTGAACGAGCTTCCGTTACGTGTTCTGGACCTGAACGTCGGCGACGTTGTCCTCGGGGCTTATCAGCAGGCCGTGAAAGTATCCGGCGTATCGTCGAAGATCGAGAACGGCATGCAGCAGCGCGACGCGGGCATCCGCGCCGGCGCGTCCGGGTGCACCACGATAATCTTCCGCAACGGGGTGCTGATGATGCCCCCCGACTGGGACCTCGATAAAGAACGTCCCGAACTTGCGGTGAGGATCAGGAGGAACGTCGGCATAGGTCCCGATGACGTTATAATCGTGGGCGGCGCCGACGATGTGCACGCGGCGGTGAATGCCGCGCTGGCGGCCGCGTTCGAGCTCTTCTGACGCAAACCTATTATCCTTTTCTTACATCCGCAGGATCATGGAGCATCTGTTCAGCATATCCGCATATGACTTCGATACCGATGAGTACGGAGGCGCGCGCGAAGCGGTCCGCAGGATAACGGAGGCGGGTGCCGACGGCGTTGAACTGCTGACCGGATATTCCGAACCGGATCATGTGTTCAAAGGAGCGGCGAAGGGCGTCCACCTGCCGTACGCGACGGATTGGTACTCGCCGTGGGTCGGCGAAACGCGGTATATTGACACGGTGAGCGACGAGAACGTAAGATACCGCTCATTCGGAAGGACGAGGGAAGAGATGGCGGGAACGCTGAGGGATGCGATCGCGTTCGCGTCGCATCTCTCGCCTGCGTACGGTGTGTTCCACGCATCGAACACGAGGATGGACGAGGTCATGGGATTCCGTTACCGCGACAGCGACAGCGATATCGTACATGCGGTCGCGGAGCTTCTGAATCTCGCCGTGAAGGACCTTCCGAACGGGGAGCCCCCGTTCAGGATCGTCCTGGAGAACCTCTGGTGGCCCGGGCTTTCCATGACGGACGATTCCGGACTCAGGATCCTCGAGAAGGAATTGGCATTCGATAACTGGGGATTGTGCCTTGACACCGGCCATCTGATGAACCGCCTCGGGAACTGCAGGCACGAGAGGAAAAGCATTGAGGAGGTCCTGAAGATAATACGGAGATATCCGGACGATATGAGGGAAAGGATCGACGTGATACACCTGCATATGAGCCTCTCCGCCGATTACAGGGAACGATGCATCACGGACCCGATCGGATCAACGGTCACCGATGATGACGATATGATAACGAAGGCGTACGAGCACATATGCAAAGTGGACCAGCACAGGCCGTTCACCGACCGATCGTGCACCGAGATCGTGCGCATGCTCCATCCGAGATACATAACGCATGAGATATCCGGCCCGTCGCCGTCCGAGAGATTGTCCGGATTCGCGGGACAGCGTTCGCTGTTCGGAAGAATTTAATAAAAAAGTAAAGGCGGGGTCGCCCCCGCCCGCGGGCCGCGCCCGCGTCGTTTCCCCTTTTTTTCCGGTCTTTCCTTCTTATCAGAGCTCTATGCTCAGCTCCGTCACCCTCTTCCCCAGGATGGCGGATATCCCCTTCACGGGGTTCCCGTTCACGGATGTCAGCTCTATTCCCGAACCTATGTCCGCGGATATCGCGAACTCGCCGAACGCATCCGTTGTTCCGACACCTGCCTCTCCGTCGATCGTGTACGATACGCCGGCGCCGGCAAGCGCTTTGCCGTCCTTCGTGACGATACGGACCGCCGCGGGAGCTCTCCTGAACAGCGTCAGAAGAATGAACGCCAGAGTGCCGAGCATGATCAGCGATGCTGTCAATGCCGTCATTCCGCCGTCCTTCTCTGCCGCCTCGGTCCATTTCGCCCTCAGCGTCATATCGCCGATCACGTTGCTGTCGAACGACCAAAGGACGCCGGAGGCGTCAAACCACGCGAAGAACGCCTTTCCGTTCATCCTCGGGTCGTCGGCGGGTCTTGCGAGAACGCCGTACTTCGGTACCGTCACCGTCCACGGGTCGTCCCCGTTGTTCGGATCGAACGTTACCGTGAAGCGTTCGTCCATGTTCTCCGCCCATTCGGCGGTGAGCACCATGTCAGACCCCACTGCGGATGCGAAGTCCCATTTCGCTCCGTCGGCATACCATCCGATGAGCGACCATCCATAACGCGTGACGTTCGGCGCCGCGATCGGTTCGCCGCACGGGACCGTTACGGTCCACGTGCCGCTTCCGTCGTTCATATCGAACGTAACGGTGAAGCGTTCGTCCATGTTCTCCGCCCATTCGGCGGCAAGTGCCATGTTATCGGTCACGTTATCGGCGAAGTTCCACTTCGAATCGCCATTGAACCATCCGATGAATGTCCATCCGTAACGCGACGGGTCTCCGGGGTCCCCGACAGGGGTTCCCTTCGTTACCGTGGCGAATGTCTTCTCGGAACCGTCGTTCTTGTTGAACGTGACCGTCCACTGATTCTCGGGGTTCTCGTTCCACTTCGCCGTCAGCGTTATGTTATCGGTAAGGACGGCCGCAAAGTTCCATGACGCTCCGTCCTCGTCGAACCACCCGAGGAAGGTCCATCCTTCCCTTATCGGGGTGTCCGGCTTTTCGGCCGGACCGCCTTTTATCACGTTCGCGAAGAACGGCGGGTTACCGTTGTCCGGGTTGAACTCGACGTTCCATCTCTCATCCGGGTTCTCGCTCCAGTCCGCGAGTATCGTTATGTTACCGCTGACGTTGTTCGTGAATGACCACGGCGTCCCGTCAAATGACCACGCGTCGAATATCCATCCGAAGTATATGGGGTCGCTCACCGGTCTTTCCACGGGCGTGTTCTTCGGAACGGTGACCGTCCATACGGGATTGCCGTTGTTCGGATCGAACGTCACGGTGAACCTCTCTGCAGGGTTCTCCGCCCATTTCGCCCTCAGCGCAACATCATCGGAAACGATGTTCGTAAATTCCCACAGTGTTCCGGAGGCATCGAACCATCCGAGGAACGACCACCCGAAGTATATCGGGTCGTCAGGCCTCTCGGCTGGGGTGCCGCCGCGTACGATCTCCGATAGCGTCCCGCCGCCGTTGTTCGGATCGAACGTCACGGTATACAATATGCTCCCTGACGTGTACACGCCCACATTACCGATGACGTTCGGTATCGTGACGGTACCGGTGCTGTCATCGTATGTATATTTGTCATCCGTCAGCGTTTCGCCGCCCATCGTCACTATGATCGAAAGCGGCAGACCGAAGCCTTCCTCCGGGGTGAGCGTGAACGTTAACGTTTCGCCGTCGACGACCGACGGCGGAGCGTCGTTGGTCGTGTTCTCACCGAGCACCGTTACGGTGTGGATTGCCTTCATTATTATGTCGTCGCCCGCGATCCTCAGCACAAAGCCCGGATTGACCAAAGCGAAGCTGTCCTTGAACGGCGCTCCGCCGTTCGCCGCTGTGTGGCCGTTGCCCGGTATCACAGATTCCAGCGAATATACGCCGGCATCGGGCGCGAAGCCCGGGAGCACGGTCAGCTGCGCCGCGGATGCGGATGTGAATGACCGTACGATACCGTCGATCTCCGGTGTTCCGCCGAATGTCAGCGCCCCGTCGGAGGTGTTCATGTATATCGCGTATTTACCCGCGGACGTCATCGTCCCGCCGGTGATGCTCACCGTTCCGGACGTCTCGTTCCGTACCGCGGCGCCCGCGGCCGCGGAGATCGTCCCGCCGGATATGTCCAATTTGCCCGATGAGATGTTGACCGCGGCGTTGCCTGTGCCCGTGTTCGTCAAGGTCCCGCCGGTGATGCTCACCGTTCCGGTTGTCTCGTTCCGTACCGCGGCGCCCGCGGCCGCGGAGATCGTCCCGCCGGATATGTTGACCGTTCCGCCGGCATTGTTCTGGACGGTGTTGCCCAATGAGGTCATGGTGCCGCCTGATATGCTGACGGTCCCGCCGGCATTGTTCTGGACGGCGTTGCCCGTCGGGTTCACAGACCCTCCGGATATGTTGACCGTTCCGTCGGCATCATTGCGTATGCCGAGGCCTGCCGAGATCATGGTCCCGCCGGATATGTTCACCGTACCTGCGGAAATGTTGCCGACCGCGGCGTTTATCGGTGTATTGTACGTTCCGCCGAACAGTGTGAACGTACCGCCGTTGATGTTGACGGTCCCGCCGGCATCGTTCCGGACCACATGATTGTTGCCGGAACTGAGCGTACCGCCGTTGATGTTGACGGTCCCGCCTACGCCGTTCCGTACCGCATGGCCCAGTCCCGAACTGATATTCCCGCCTTCTATGTTCAGCGTTCCCGTGCCGTTGTTGTAGAACACGGGCGGAGCGATCAGATGGGAGACATTCGCATAGCTTGTGACATTCGCACCGTTCGTCAGTAATATGACGGCGGTGTTGCTGGTGATCATTCCCGCCGAGTGCGTCCCGTATATTGTAACGTCCCATCCCACGCCGCTGCCGTCGAATGTCACGGCATTATGATTCGGAATGTACGTCCCGGCGCGCGTGTCAATGTCGCCCCAGAAGGTCAGTTCGCATTTCTTGCCCTCTGCGTCCGCCTTGATGGCGCCGAGCACGGTCCTCATGATAGTGTTGTTCGCGGAGTTGACATCTAACCATTCGCCGTTGCCGCGGACATCCCTTTGGCCGGTGAAGTTGTCCCCCGTGGCATTTATGACCCTGAAGATCGGTTCCGAATCGACCAGGATGAGATCTGTCCCGTCCGTCTCAAGATAGAATTTTGTCATCATACTGAGAACGAAGCTATCGAGGTGCCTGTGACCGTTGTTCACCGTCACGTTCCCTAATTTTGCGCCCGACGGCTGTACGTGATATAACTCATCGCCCGGCTCGAACGTATCCGACAGGGTCAGATTGGAGGCTGTCGGGGTCGTTGTGACATAGATCGTTCCGGTGATCTTCGGAGTTCCGCTGAAAATGATCGAATTGCTGTTAGCTGTGTTCAGCGCATACCCTCTCTTTTCGGATATTATCTCGCAGTCGCCTATGTTGAACGTCCCTTTCCCTATGACGGCCTGAGTTTCGGCAGCTCTCACCACGGCACCCCCGGAAATATTCAGGACGCCTGCCGCCTCGTTCATGACGGTCGAAAAATTGCTTTCAATGATCCCGCCGCTGATGTTGACGGTGCCGGAGTAATTGTAGATCGCTCTGCCGCTGTCGGGGCTGATGTTCCCTACGGTCCCGCCGTATATGTTTATCGTTCCGTTGCCCCTGTTCGTAATCGTCTCGTAGATGCCTCTCAGCACAGCATCCCCGGATATGTTCACGGAACCTGTGCCCACATTATCGATCGCGCCCTTCTCGCCTTCTACGGTCCCGCCGCTGATGTTAACGGTGCCGTTCTTGAACTGTATCGCATAATAGCTGCCCGTATTCTGCACGGTGCCGCCGGTGATCTCCAGCCACGTTCCCGTGAATGCGGTCGTTGTGAATATGGTATAGAGACCTCCGGCCGTTATCATCGTGGGGTATTTCGTGTCCGCTTCGGACACCGTCACCGTTCCGGATGACGTCATCCTGACCGCGTAGCCTGTGCCGGCGTTCTTCACGGTGCCCCCTGTTATATGCAGGGCCCCCGTCCCGTTATGGTTGAACACGGAGCCGGCGGCGGTGTTGCTGATATCCGCATAGCTCTCGACATCCACTGCGTTCTGGATCAAAACTGTCTCTCCTGCTTCGGATGTTAAACATCCCCATATCGAGACCGTGCCCCATCCTGTACCGATGAACTTCACAGACCCGCCGGCGATCTCCAGGTCCGCCAGTACGCCCTCGGCGCCCGGGTCCCCGCCCCAGAATATTATTGAGCAATCGTCGCCGCCTGCATCCGCTTTGATGATGTCGACGGCGTTCTGTATCGCTACGTCCGTTCCGTAATCGACGGCGTCCCATCCTCCGTCACCGTCATCCTTTTCTGCGGTGAATGTTCCGGATGTGCCGTCGACTATCCTGTATATGAGCCCGGAATCGGGGAGCGCCCCTATTGATCTCTCGTCATCCTGTCCGGCGTCATTGTGCATGCCGTTCAGGATAGCGCCCGCGAGCAGCGTGAGTATGATCGCGGAAGCAACGAGTATCACCTTTTTGTTCTTCGTAAGCCCCGGAGACGCTTTTGCCGCGTTCCCTCCGGATGAAACTTTCTTCTTTCGTTCCACTGTGCTCTCCTCCTTTTTGGTTATTAAATATATATCCTATACTATATATACATTTGTTACTAACTGATTTTATAACGATCTTTCACGACAATAAATGGTTAATTTTTTTTTTAATTGCACATAATATGATAAAAATGAAAAAGGAACGGCGGGAGGCATTTTCTCCCGCCGTATGTTTATCTGACGGATCACGTCCTTTTCGATTCCTGCTCAGACCCTGATGTTCACTTCCGTCAGCTTCTTCTGGACGGTGACGGAGAACGTTCCGTCGATCCCGCGGCCGCCGACCGATACGATCTCGACCTTCGACCCTTTTGATACGGGTATGACGAATATTCCGAACACGTCCGTGGTCGCGGACCCGGTCCTTCCGTTCACCGTGTATGCCACCTCTGCGCCGGAAAGGCCTCTGCCGTTCTGCGTCACGGTGCCGACGACCTGAGGGTTGCCTCTCCTGATCATCAGCAGGATGAACGCCAAGGTCGCCAGAAGGACCGCGGGACCGGACATCGCCGTAACGGACGTCCCGTCCTCCTCTTCGTCCTTCTCTTCCTCCTTGTCCTCCTCTTTCCCGTCGGGCACCGCCTCGATCCACCTTGCGGTTAACGTAATATCACCGTTCACGGCGGATGTGAAATCCCATTCGTCATCGCCGTCGAACCATCCGAGGAATTTCCAGCCTGACAATGACGGGTCGGCGGGCTTCGCGAATGCGAGGCCCTGCGGCACCGTCGCGTACCATATCGGGCCGCCGTTGTTCGGTTCGAAGGTTATCGTCCATCTCTCCTTCGTGTCCTCCACCCACTTCGCAGTGAGCGTCATATCGCCGTTCACGCTGTTGGCGAATGACCAAAGCGTACCGGAGCCGTCGAACCATCCGAAGAAGTTCCATCCGTGCCTCATCTGGCCGCCCGGTTCCGCTATCGTGTTCCCTTTCGGTACGGTGATGTACCATGCGGATTGTCCGTTGTTCGGGTCGAACGTTATTGTCCATCTGTCTTCCATGTTCTCATCCCACTTTGCTGTCAATACCATGTCGCCGCCCACTGCGGAGCCGAAGTCCCACGGCGAGTCGCCGTCGAACCATCCGATGAACGACCATCCGTACCATGACGGATCGGCGGGCTTCGCGACCTTGTCGCCTATGATCACATTCAGCGACCATGACGCCATGGTGCCGTTGTTGAGTTCGAACGTCACTGTGTAGCGTTCGTCATTGTTCTCGTTCCATTTTGCGGTGAGCGTGATATTGCTGTTCACGCTGTTCGCGAAGTTCCATTTCACGCCGGTGTCCGTGAACCATCCGGCGAACGACCATCCGTAACGCACCGGATCGTCAATCGCTTCCGTGGATGTCCCTTTCGGAACGGTGACGCTGGTCTCCGGTTTCCCGTTGTTCGGGTTGAACGTCACGGTGAACCGTTCGCTCATGTTCACATCCCATTCTGCGACAAGCGTTATGTCGCCGTCCACGATGTTCGCGAAGTTCCAAAGCTTTC
>JAIRTZ010000073.1 GCA_031254685.1 Methanomassiliicoccaceae archaeon | reverse complement strand
TATAAAACAGTTGCGCACGGAACGCCGGATGACGGCTCGGCATAGGTTTTTCGGGATGAGCGTTCGGACCCGTTTCTTTCGTTTTCGTCGTTAAAACGATCAGTTTTACTATAGATATGCGATCTTTATCTTAGCTCTGCCATGTTTTATATATAAGGTTCGGAGATAAAAAAAATCAGGTGCGACCATGAAGACACAGGGACACATTTATTTGGCGAATCTTCTCATAGACGATCTCAGGAAAGGCTACATCGAGATATCTCAGAATCATACGGTCAACCGTTTTTATCCTCCGGCCGTTGTCAAGAATGCGATCCTCAAATATCCCGCATCGTTCAGGGCCGGCGCGCTTGGTCCCGACGTATATCCGGACGTATATTTCGGGCAGGCCATCATCCATCCGTGGAGCGACATCAATTCGGGGCTTTGGCTTATGATAATGTCCGAAGAGCTGAGGAACTACGACATGGGGACGGTCGACGGCCAAAAGGCGCTGGCATTCTACATGGGCGTCATGATGCACTATTCGACCGATCTTTTCACGCACACGTTCGTCAACAAAAAAGCGGGAGGCGATCCGTTCCCTCGGATCAGGATCAATCTCCCGAAGAAAGATCAGGATAATATCAAGTGGCACGTCGCCGTGGAAACGTACAGTGACAACAAGATACCGCTCAAATACAAGACCGGGGAGGACGTCCGTATCGAATCACCGGTCGGTTTTCTGATCAACTGTTTCGGGAAATATCCGAAAAGGTATCTGAGCATTGTGAATTCACGTCTGAGAGCGGCCGGCGACATTGACGAATATGTGAAGGGCGACTCAGATAAGGATTTCAGTTCCGTGTCGCCGCTCACGTACCTCATATGCTGGAGGAGCTACATACACGAGATAGTGGAGAAATACAAACCATACAGGGGGAACATATTAACATATCCGTTCACCACGAACGTGGCGGGGGCCTTCGACAGATGGACGCGGTCGATGGACAAGGCGATAGCGGGATGGATCCTGACGAGCGACCAGATCGCGATGGCGCTCACGGACCCGAACAGGTCCATGAAGGATGCCATCGGGCTCGTTGAGAATTGGCTGACCGATTGCGCGGTCTATGTCCTGCCGGTCCCGGACATACTGATAGACATATTCAAGGAAGTGGTGAAGATACTGGAAAAGACGGCAGACTTCCTGACGTCATTCATATGGCCGCTGGCTGAGCTGTGGAAGAATATCAAACAATGGATGAAGAGTTGCGTTACCGACCTTGTGATAATGATCCTGAAGCATTACGGTATAGACATCAGGGAGATGGAGGAGATCATAAAGGATCCTCGGAGCTTCATGGAGAAGCGGCGCCCGGGGTCCGCCGCCTCATTGGATAAGGAGCTGGGCAACTTCGGCAGGTCGTCAGATACCAATGATCAGACGTTCAAAGAATTCAGGGAATCCCTGAACATGGCAAAACTATGCCTTATCGGCACCGAGAATCTCAACGAACGCATATTTTACAAAAAGGAGCCGGAGTTTAGATACGAGATCCCCATCGGACCCGTTTACGCAACGCTGGTCCTGGAGGACGGGCCCGCGGCGGCGGTACCCCTGACGGGCAGTCTCGGGCCTGCCTCGGCGCAGATCGGGACCGTTGCGGACATAGCTTCGCCGTTCGCACTGCAAATCAGCGAATTCACATTCGGCGTCGAACTGAAGAACGGCAAGGAGCATCTCGGGACGGCCTATCTGCTGAACTCCGAGGTGAACGGCAAACGGGCGATGTCCGCGAAGGTAGTATTCCCCGATCCCGTCTACCCGGCGGACATCAGACGATTCTTCATCGTCAGAAGCTCCCTCTACGGGAAGTTCAATTCCAATAAGATACTGAACGTGATCATCAAGTGCGCCGGCATACCGGACCAGGACTATCCGTTCAATAATAACTTTGACAACAAGAACAGATCGTCATTCCCGTCATCCGCGCTCAATTTCAAGACCGAGGTCAAAATAATAGGGGGAGAGAGATACAACATACGGGAATTCGTGCCCATGACGGCCTTCCGCGCCTCAGATAAGCTGACGGTTGTCATAAAAACAGCGAACAAGAGGTGGGCGGGCACCGACAATGACGTTTATTTCGGTGTCGAACTGAAGAACGGCGAGGAGTTCAAGACGGTATGCGACGAACCGTATGTGAACGATTTCGAAAAGGGAAAAACGGGAACATATCTCCTGGAGCTTCCGAGGCACATAAGGGCGTCGGAGATCAGATGTTTCTTCATAGAGAAGAAAGGGATTGTCTTCAATGACAATTGGGAGGTAGACTGGGCGCACGTATATCTCGGGAGCCTGGACCTCGGAGGGGCGGACATCAACAAGGTTGTGAAAACCAGCTCCCGCATCCGTTTCATGGATGATCTGAACTATACGGACAGAACTGCGAATTTAGGCATCGATCCGAAGATCGTGGCGTTCATCCGGAGCCTGGACGAAAGCGATCAGGTGAAGCGTGCAAAGTTCATCGATCATCCGGGATTCAAGAGCATCTTCGAACCGAAGGTCGTGGTCCCGTACACACCGCCGCAGTATCACCCGGAGTCCGGAAAGGAATACGTACTGGAAAGGCTGCCCGAGCCGATCGCCGTTGAGATAACGCTGAAGTATGTGAAGAACAAGTTCGATGCGCGCCGAACCCAGATGTGCGAGCTCCTGCTCCATCAGGACGACTGTGCGTCCAGAGGCGCGCTCGCGGCGCGCCTGGGCAAATTCGAGAACGGCGGCGATGCTTACCGCGACGCTTTGAAAAGGGGCTTCGTGAACATAGCCCGCTGCGGCGTATGCATGCCGCCGTTCGACGGAGAACTGATCATAGATGTGCCTCCGGGAAAGATACCGTCGCAGCTCCCGTACGGTGCGACGCAGATACGCATAGAGATCCCCGGGGACCTCCGGATATCGGATATAATGAAGGCGGAACTGGTCTATCCCGAAAAGTTGGGACCGGTGATCGGCGTGAGGCCCGGTCTCGGGAATATGGCGTTGGAGTTCAAAGACCTTGTATTGGACCTCAAGGATCTCGAAGGCATCAAGGGCGGTACAAGAAAGAGGTAAGCCGGTTCCCGGAAGCGGACATCGGACGCCGGCGTCCGCGCCGGTCTTCCTTATATTCTTTCTCTTTTTTCATCTTATTATTTGAAATCATTATATATTCTGCACTTCATTCTCGTTGTTAATATATCACAGGGGAGGTGAAATATTGGAAACAAAACAGATAGTGGATGCGTTGATAGCCTTCATCATATTCTTGGTGATGGCGATAATATTCTTGGTGGTGATGTTCTTCATCATCAAGATCGCTGCCGTGCTCGTGTTCGGCGGCGAGGGAGCTCACTACGGCGATTCCGCGATCCTCGCGACAGGACTGATAGTGGGTGCATCGCTCATCGGAGGCGGGGCGCTGTTCAAGTTCAACAACAAGTGAACGTGAACACAAAAGGGGGCGTCCGCCCCCTCTTTAACCATTTCTGCGACGGCACCGCAGGGCTGCCGTCGGTCACGGCCGGATCGATCAGAAAATAAAAAGTCCGATAATTCGGCATTTGTTATTCTGCCGTAAAAAAATTACGGCAAATAAAAAGTGATAAATACTGTCACAGCATTTTACGTTCGAGAAAATGTTAAGAAAATTCTCTGTTTCAGGATATAAGAACTTCAACAATGAAACGATATTGGATCTCACCAAGGTAGGAAAGTATGAGTTCAATAAAGAATGCATAACTGACGGCCTGTTGGGAAAAGTACTGCTGATGGGGGCGAACGCCAGCGGCAAATCCAATCTGGGTTATGCCATATTCGATATAGTTTATACGCTCACTGACAAACCGCCGTGTGTCTGGCAGGTGGACGCGCAGAGTTTCATAAACGGAGACGGAAATTCGAAAATTGCCGTATTCAGATACGAATTCCAAATGGACGGGGCCGTGATCAATTATGAGTACAGGAAGACCGCGCCGCATAAACTGGCATATGAAAAAATGTCCATGGACGGGAACGTGATAATAGAGTTCGATCACACAAAGAACGATCTGATCTCGGGAGACCTCAGTCTGATATCGAGTGAAAAACTCAGACTGGGTAAAGTTGACGGGTCCCTTTCGGTCATAAGATTCATTGCCAATAATACGCCTCAGAAAGAATCGTCACCGATCTCATTCATAATGGACTTTGTGAACCGTATGCTTTACTATAAGACCACACAGGACGGCAATATGTACATCGGACTTGAGAGGGTCGCGGAAAACATAGAACCATATCTCATAAGGAACGGCCTTGTCGGAGGATTTGAGAAATTCCTCAAAGAGAACGCAGGACTCGATATCAAATTCGAAATAGTAAAATATCCGGGCATGCCGCATTCCATGGTGCAGAAATTAAAACACAAATCGATCGGGTTCCCCGTCAATGCATCAAGCGGCACAAAGGCATTGGAGCTTTTCTACTATTGGAGCAGACGCTTTGAAAATGTTTCGTTCTTATTCCTGGATGAATTCGATGCATTCTATCATTTTGAATTGGCAGAGAAGATAGTAAGATTTCTGATGAATTATACAAAAATGCAAGTCATCCTGACATCTCACAATACCAGCATCGTGACGAACCGTGTGATGAGGCCGGACTGTTATCTCCAAATAAAGGAAGGGAGGATATCTTCGTTCTCCGAGTCAACGGACAGAGAGCTGCGGGAAGGCCACAATTTAGAGAAGATGCTTCGCAACGGGGAGTTCAATGAGTAATGCCCTATTCATAACCGAAGGATCAAGGGCGGAACCTCGTTTCCTGGAAAGCCTCTGGAGAAGATACAGAAAGGACGGTATCGAGATATACTCTTACAAGACGAACATCCATGTGCTCATGGGCGAGATATTTGACGGGGATGATATCGATGAGGATCTGGACCTTCTGCACCACTTATTATCCAGAGAGAACGATCCGCAGGAGAAGGAAAAACTGCAGAGGCGGTTCACTGACATTTTTCTTGTGTTCGACATGGATATGCACGATGAAAGGGCCAGCATTTTCAGGCTGGAAAAGATGCTGAAGTTTTTCAATGATTCTGCGAATGACGGAAAACTGTACATAAACTATCCCATGCTGGAATCATTCAGACATCTGAGATCGATGGATGATCCGGACTTTAAAGAGAGATGCGCGGCGGTTTCGCAATTCTCCGATTACAAACGCATCGTGGGAAACGAATGCCACATACCGCTGAGGGATGTAAAGAGTTACAGTTCGGAAATATTCGAGGCGCTGATCGCTATGCATCTCAAAAAGGCAAATTATATCCTGAACGGCAAATTCGAGCTGCCGTCCGTCGAAGAGTTCGGATCTTGGGAGGGTATAGACATATTGAAGGAACAGGACAGAAGAATGAAAGAGGACGGATACGTATTCGTTCTCAATACATCTCTTTTCAGCGTTGTCGATTATTGCCCCGGGCGCTTTCTTGAAACGGATCGAATGTAAGATTTCTGATGAATTCTTGTGTATTATCTTAGGTGTTATCTTAGGTGTTATCTTAGGTGTTTTTTTCCTAAGATATTATGCTGCAATTCAGGGGCCGGATACCTTCTGATACGTTGATATCTCTTCGCGGATGCGCTCACTTGTCAACGTAGATAGTCATCGCGGAGAACACCCTGCATCCTTTCTTGTTCTTCTTCATCATGAGTTTCTGCAGATCGCTGCCGGGAAGTATCTTTGAACGCCCCGTTCTGCTGTCCTGGAAGAAGACCACCCCTTCGTACAATAATTCGTCAATGAACGCGGTAAGTTCTTCCGTTCCGTAATAATACTGCGTTATGCCGATGAGACGGCATATGTCGCTGTTTATCTGCAGATCGAGATACTTATGGAAACGTATCGTTATCCATTCGTCATCCGCGGTCATCTTTCCCCTGAGCTTATCATATCTCTGAAGTTCCTCGTATATCTCGTTCAGGCCCTTCTTCGGGGCCGTGACGATCTCGGAACGCGCCCTGTTCACCATCGCTTCGAACTCATCCTCGAGTTCCCTCAGCGGTCTTGAAAGGAAGCGTATCGCTTTGTCGCTCGTGTTCATGCACAGGATGATGGCGGCGACCGCCGCGATCGTGATGAATGTGGACGGCGAACCTATTCCGGTGCCCGAGTCTGAAAAGAAGAGAACGGATACGATTATCGCGGTCATCATTATCAGCGCGATCATCGCGATGAGATAGATCGACCTGTAGCGTTTCCGGATCTTGCTGAGCTTGATCCCGAGATCGGTCAGCGTCCGCATCGTCTCCGGGGTTATCCCTTTCAGTTCGTTCTCGTCCATGTCATCGTCCTCTCATCGGTTAAGTTCACATCAGGTTCCCGTTACCGTCCTTTCTGACGGTCCCTTCGGATATCGCGGTGCCGATGCACGCCGTTATTATGAATTTCGCCTCATCGGTCACCCCGCGGTCGTCGAATATGTTCGCCGCCTTTGCGACGGCGTCATCCACGGAGATACCGGGGCTGTTGAAGACGATGTCCGCTACGGCGTTGATTATCTCCTCCGCCGCGACCTCGTTCATATCCCGTTCCCCGCCCTCGGCGGGAACGCGGTACGCGTTATATGATGAAATGTCATCGGCATCCTTCCAAAGTATCCTTCCGCCGAGCGGCGTCGCGGTCGACGGGATGTTCATGGAAGCGATCATGGTAATGATGTGTTCGGTAAGCTTCGCGTTGCGTATCCCGTAGGCGTCCGCAAGCCGCTGCGCCGCCACGGTGTCTGCGACCGGGGACTCAATGTTCACGACCGCCCGTATATCGCGCTCTATCATCTTTCTGCTGCTGTTCGAGAATAACGCCTCGAGGCTCATCGTCTTCTCCTCAAGCTCCGCTTTGACGTATTGTTTCCTCACGCAGCGTTTCGTGACGTTCGCCGCGGACGCCGGCATCTTTGTTATCACCTTGACGTCAAACTTCCGCTGTCTCGGCGGCCTGGCGTTCCACCGTTCCGTATCGCCGATCCTTTTTTCGATCGCCTTCGCAATGTTCTCCGTCTCGGCATCCCTGCCGTTCAGCCAATCCGTCGTCCAGACGCGGTGGAGCGCCCATCCGTTGCGCGCGAGCATGTTCCTGAACACGAATTCGGAATCGAACGCGTCGGAACGCATGAACGGCCCGCTGTCCAAGAGTATCCCGAGAATGTACGCGTCAGGGTGCTGCGGGTCGACGACACCGATGTCAACGGTGCCGATTGTTTTTCCGATGTTCCTGCGGACGGTGTACCCGCGTTCCGTTATCGCTTTTGCGACCTGCCCGCATATCTCGTCATCGGCGACGATGTGTCCCTCCGAAACGGTCTTGCCGTCGGCGTACTCAAGCAGTTCCTTTACCGTCCTCACTCCTTCGGCCGTCTCTTCGGTGACGGCGATGTCCGACGGCCTGAGGGATGAGAACACTATTGCCTCACGGTCGGCGCACATGAGCGCGGTGTTCAATCGTTTCTCACCGTTCGCCCTGCTGAACGGCGGAAGGTCGTTCGGCAGTTTTCCCGAAGGGTCCTTACCGATGCCCAGCGAGATCACGGCGATATCGCGCTGATGCCCCTGCGCATCGTCCGCGCATCTGACGAACAGCGAATCGTTATTCACCGCCGAAGCGATCTGCGCATCCTTTGCGGCCGCCTTGGCGACCAGTCCCTCAATGATATCGCGCTGTCCCTCGCTGAACGCAACGATGCCGACGCTTCTTTCTTTCCGTTCTCTGAACAGACGGACGGTCTCTTTGACAACGGCCTCCGCCTCAGCCTCATTTTGTCTTAGGTTCCTGTCGTAACGTCCGCTGACGTATGTCACGGATATTTTTTGTACTCTTTTTGAAGCGGGCGGGAACGTGCCCATCGCCTTCCCGTAGATCGCGGAGTTCGTGAATTCGGCGAGGTCCTCGGGCCTGTAGCTCCATTCGGGGTCGCATCTCGGCACCTGTACCGAAAGGCAGTCGTTCATGATGCCCTCCCTATCTTTGTCATTGACCTTCGGCGGGGTCTGTTTATCATCGCCTATGATAACGACGGCCTTCCCGCGGGTTATCGCGTCGACCGCCCTGTGCGTGGGCATTTGCGCCGCATCGACAATGACAAGATCGAACTGAACATCGTGCCCGAGATATTTCGAAACGGCCGGCGGCGACATCAGCATGCACGGCGAGACGAGACGGAACATGTCCTTCACGGAGCCGAGGATGCCGCGTATGGTCATCCCTCTGCCGGACGTTGATATCGCGGTCCTCAGCGATGCGAGGTCCGGAGCGGGGGACGCGGAGGATCCCGCCACCCTCGACGATGCGGCGGCGGCGAGCTCGGCCCTCGAGTAATGGATGAACTCCTCGGCCGCGTCGCGGAATTTCAGCGCGCTGTTATCGTACATCTTCGAATTGAACGAGGATAGCGACGGACTGCGCGAGATGTACGAGTCGCGTAAATATCTCATAAGGGAGACATTGAACGACGTCATGACGGAATCATGTTTCATTCCTTTCTCGTATGCGTCGGCGACGCACGCTATACCTTCCTTCTCAAGCGACGATCTGCATTTGTTCCACGATGCGATCTCCTCGAATCTGTCGATGTTGCGCATCCATTTCTCGCACAGTTTCTTCCATCCTTTGAGGTCGTCGCTCTCCGCGGCCCTGGAGATGTCCACCCCGAGCAATGTGCCGACGGACCTGCGCCTCTGCGACAGTTCTTTGCTCAGCGCAAGGTAACGGGACGCGTGCTTCTGCACGTCCGGGCTGTCCGCGTACCGTTTGCATATGGCGTCCGCGTTCCCGTACCCGTTAAGCGAATCCAATCTCGAATCGACTGCGTCATAGATCTTCTCCAACGCGTCGCAGTCGTTGCGTATCGGCGAGTACGTTCCGCCGCCGAGCACATCGAGCGCGGTGAGTGATTTTTTCAGCAGGCCCGTGGTGGAGACGTATCCCTCAACGACCCCGAGCATATCGTACAGCGAATCGAACGGCACCGACGTATCCTTAAGATGGGCCGCCAATTCGCGTATGAACATTTTCTTGGAAGCCCCCGACAATAATTTCTTTGCATTGACGGAGTTCCATTTTTCCATGTATTCGTTGGTGTCGATCGAGATCGCGGAATCCTTCCACGTTGTTCTCATTCTTTCGAGGAGTGCCGACGAGAGTCTCATCTTATCTTTCGCGTCAAGGATGTCGGCGATGTAATGTTCAAGGACATCTTCCCGCACATCCGGCAGTATGATGCCGTGTATCGCATCGAACGCGTTGGTCATGCGTTCGTGCAGCTCTTCCAAAGATGCGATGTTCTCATCGGACGCGTTCATATCGAATCTTTTCCTCATGTTGTTGAGAAGGTCGAACGACTGTCTCACGGATGCGAGGAGTTCGCGTATCTTGTCGTTGATCGCCGAAACGGGATCGCTTCCGAGCACGTCCTTGGGAATGTCGTTCAGCGCGAGCAGCGAGGATGCGAGACCTATGAGGTCGCATCTCTTATCGTCGACCTTCACCGACGCCGTCAGACGGGACGCGGCATCTTCCGCTTCCTCCGCCGAATCTATCCATCCGGCGAGCGTATCGGATATCGTGTCCTTCGTGTTCGCCCCGAACTCGGACATCCCGATGTTCGAAAGCGGGTGCGCCGACGGGTGGCCCAGCGCTTTCGCCGCAATGATCATTTCTTTCACAAGCACCGTCCATCTCTCGACGGACCCGGGGTCCATCGCATTTACCAATCCTTCCGGGAATTCGATCGTGTCGGTCTTTTTATCCTTCACCTTGTCGTACTGCAGAATGATCTCATACGGCGTCATCCCGGAATCTGTCATCCGATGCAGGGACCGTACGGGACCGCTGAGGTCCCTGTGCATCTTTTCGATAACGTCCGCCTTTGCCTGAAATTCGGGAACATAGGAATCGGACGCGTGATCGGTGACGCTCCTGAGCTGGTCCAGCATCTTTCTTTTATCCGCGTTCCCCGAATGCAGGCGGAGGCAGTATTTCCCTATGCCCGCGTCATCCATACGCTGTTTGATATTTCTGAGGACAACATCTTTCTCGGAGATCACGAGCACCGACCGTTCGCCGTATATCGCGTCGGAGACCATGTTGCATATCGTTCGTATCTTTTTAGTTCCGGGAGGCATGCGCATCACGAACGTTCCCGATGCGGAGGCCCTCACGGCGTTCCGCTGAGAGGCGTCCGCCTCATAGATCAGCATCAGCCGTTTGTGGTCGTCGCCCTTGGATATCGGGTCCCATGCGAGCTTCCCCTCCATCAGGCTTTTTGTCAGCTTATTGGAGAACAGTGCGTTCGAATGGCTTCTCAGGTCATTCCATATGCCGTACCGTTCCGGTCTGAATATCCCGATGAACGCACCCTCGATTATATCGGCGCCGTCTATCGTCCTTATCGAATTCTTTACGATCCGGAATAACTTCTCGGTGTCGGCACCGGTCCTGTCCGTCGGTAACGGATCGGCGGGTATGTCTATCCCGTACGTGCGCCTGATCTTCTCAAGCAGCGTCCTGTTGACAACGGGGTCGTCATCCCTCACCCTGACGCGTATGCTCCCGTTCCCGGGTACCGCGACGGCCTCTGCGGGGACCAGCGCCAGCGGCGCGTAAATAACGCGCCCGTTAGCATCATGCCACTTCAGGATGCCGAATACGAAGTATAACGAGTTCTCGCAGTTCTCCGCATCGTTCTTCGATATCCGGTGCATGTTCGTCAGCCGTTTGTCAACTTCCTTCTCGTTGTACGGCGACCTTAACGTCTTGTTCCTGAATTCCTGCTCTATGAGCACTTCGTGGCGTCCCACGTACTTCGATACCTCGAACGGCGCCTCGTTCAGTATGTAGCTGTCCCATTCCGCAGGTCTTCCAAGTATCCTGACCTCATTGTTAGTGAGCGCGTCCTTCAGCGCGGCAAGGTTGTTGGTCATTATCGGAAGTAACGTATCGTCCATGCGCATGCTCAGCAGTTCGTTCCCGAACGACAGGTCAAGGAGACATTTCTCCCAGCGCTCCCGCTTCGAGAGCTCGTTCATCGCCGGCGCTGTGTCCGGGACCTTCGCGGCGGTCTCCGAACTCTTCTGCGCCGCCGCGTCCTTCCCGTCGGCCGCCGCCGTCTTATCCCTCATCTTCGGGGATGCCGGTCTTGCGTTCCCTCTTGAGCATTTTATGTCAAGCGCGAACAGGAAATCGGCCTCGTTCAGCAAGGACCTTTTCGCGGACGTCTCGGACATCTCTATGTCCATTCTTTTGTTTGACGTAACGCCTTCGCAGTCAACGAGCATCAGGGAGCCGTCGCGTATGTGCTTCGCCAGCAATGCGATGTCTGTCTGCACAGTTTCCGAAAATGTCGTATCGTCCGTCCAGATCGCGGCGGTGACGCTTTTCTTAGTGAAGATCATCACCGGATTGAGGCCCACGGATTCGGCGCAGGAGACCATCAGCAACGTAAGATCGAACTGCGTTCCCGTATTGCGGTCTATCATTTTGTTCGCGGAGGATATCCTGCAGCCCTTCCTCCAGTCCGCGGGCATCGCGGAACCTTTGATATCGAACTGCTGCATCGCGCCGTATATCGCGCTCACTTCCTTCTTCACGCGCGCCCTGTCGGACGATGCGTATCTGTCCATTGCCGCGTTCCCGGTCCAAGTATGCAGGAGCTTCGCCGCGTTGCCCGTTATCCTTAAAACATCGGGATCGTCCGGAGTGACGAAGGAGGATGTCATCTCGGGGAACGCGGTGCCGTACCATTCGTCCTCCGTTAATATCGTCAGTCCGTATCCGCGTTCGATCAGTTTTTCGTTATCCTTCTCAACGGATATCATTACGGTGCCTGCGATGCGTCCCTTGAGTTCCGAGAGGAATGCATCAACGGGCACGAGATCGGCATTCTTTATGCGCACCTTCTCGTGCGCGCCGATGCTCCTCACGTTGATCATCTTGACGTTCGCGAACAAGGGGTCCGGCCTTATCACTATCTTGATGTCCTCTACAACCCCGTCAGAATCGTTGCCCACGACCAGGCTTTTGATCACAGGTATGTTCTCCTGCGTCGCCGCACTGATGGCCGGGCTTACGACAGCCTCCAATATTATTCCCATCCGACTGCCTCCCGCTCTTTTTAATTGCGTGTTTGCGCGTATTAGGGGAGTAAACGTCACCGACCTATATTAGGTTCTCTTTG
>JAIRTZ010000120.1 GCA_031254685.1 Methanomassiliicoccaceae archaeon | reverse complement strand
TATTCCTTCCAGCCGAGGACGCTCTCCTCTATCAGCACCTGACGGATCCTCGAGTACGCAAGCCCTCGCGCGCATATCTCCCTCAGTTCCGGCTCGTTGTACGCGATCCCTCCGCCGGTCCCTCCGAGGGTGTACGCGGGCCGTATCAATACGGGGTACGTGCCTATCTCGTCCACCGCCGCAAGCGCCTCCTCGATGCTGTGCGCCGTTCTGCTCTTCGGGATCGGCTCGCCGATGCTTATCATCGTCTTCTTGAACAATTCGCGATCCTCGGACATAGCTATGGCGTCGGGCTGCGTCCCGAGAAGTTCAACGCCGCATCTCTTCAGGATGCCGCGGTCATAGAGTTCGGAGCAAAGGTTCAGCGCGGTCTGCCCGCCCATGCCGGACAATATGCCGTCAACCTTCTCCTTTTCAATGATCTTTTCTATCACTTCGATCTGCAACGGTTCGATGTAGACGCTGTCCGCCATGTCGAGGTCGGTCTGTATCGTCGCCGGGTTGGAGTTGACGAGCACCGTCTTGTATCCTTCCTCCTTCAGCGATTTGCATGCCTGCGACCCGGAGAAATCGAACTCGGCCGCCTGTCCTATAACGATCGGTCCGGAGCCTATCACCATAAGTTTACGGTAATCCTTCTTCATCTCCGCACCCCCAGGATCGCGTCCAGCTTATCGTAAAAGTACGGGTGCGCATCGTATTTCGGCGACATCGGAATGAACTGTATGCCGAATATCGGCAGCTCGGAATGCGAGAACCCCTCGAGCGTGCCGTCGTTGACGTTGACCATGTCCATCACGAGGCCGGTGCCCCTCATTGAGTCGGGGGAGACGGTGTACATGTGGTTCTGCGACGTGATATGAACGCGATCCTTATGCTTGACCGGCTGGCTGCAGCCGTGATGGCCGAATTTTAATTTCACGATGTCGCAGCCGAATGCTCTTGCGATGATCTGCGCCCCGAGGCCGACGCCCGCGATCGGTAACGACGCGGACAACTTTTTGACATTCTTGACCGCAGTTCTCAGATCCGGATGTTCCGGGCTGCCGGGCCCTCCGGATATTATCAATCCCTTCACGCCGGAGGATCCGATGTCCTTCGCCTTCGTGCCGTACGGGAACACAACGATATCGTATCTCTCCGAAAGGTCGGCGATCATCCTGCGGTCGGCGCCGCAGTCTATTATCCCGACGGAGATCCCCTTCCCGTTATCGATCCTCTTTATGCGGTCGACCGATACCTGCTCCACTAAACTTTCTTTTTCGAAATTGAACTTTTTCAGTTTTTTGACCGCGTCCGCGATATCGTTCTCGTTTTGCACGATCGCGGCGCCCATTGTCCCTTTGTCGCGTATGATGCCGACGACGTCACGCGTATCGATGCCCGATATCCCGGGCACTCTCTGTTCTTTGAGATAATCGTGCAGCGTCCTTCCGCCGTACATGTCCGACGGCTGTTCGCAGTATTCGCGCACCACGAGCCCGGATACACGCGCGGAACCCGAGATATCGTAATCGTCGCTGATCCCGTACGTTCCGATCATCGGGAACGCGGAAACGAGTATCTGCCCCTTATGGGCCGGGTCCGTTATGCTTTCCTGATATCCGGACATAGATGTAGAAAAAACGATCTCTCCGAGAACGGTGCGATCATATCCGAAGGAAACACCCTCGAGCACCGTTCCGTCCTCAAGCACCAGGAAACTGCGTACCATCGGGTTTCTAGCATACCTGAGGACCATATATAATGACTCTCCCCGAAGTATGACAGCCTTGATACACAGTTGTCTATCTAAGGACATAAAGCCGTTCACGGAACGAAACATAAAAACATCCGGACGCCATGGGCGATGCATGCGTTTGCTGGACCAGAACCCGACGAACGGTTCCATGAGGGTGCAGATCGAGACCGAGGACGATATCTGGCACCTGTTCAACGTGCTTGAATCAGGCGACGTCATAACGTCGGTCACGATGCGCCGTGACGAGAAGGCAACGGATAAACTTCGGGCGGAACGCGCCGAGAAGAAACGCATGGTCCTCAGTGTCAAGGTGGAGAAGATAGAGTTCTCCGATTCGGACCTGAGATTAAGGGTGCTCGGGACGATAACGGACGGCCCGCAGGACATCGGGCAATACCATACGTTAATTTTCGAGATAGGCGAGACGCTTACGATCACGAAGGAAAAATGGAAGGATACACAGGTGGAACGTCTGCGGAAAGCCGTTTTCGAATCGAAAAGACCGAAAGTCGTGTTCGTGTCGCTCGATCAGGACGAGGCTTCGATCGCGGTCCTAAGACAATTCGGATTGAAGGAGATAGCAACGATAAGATCGATGCGCTCGGGGAAACAATACCAAGAGAAAGATACGCCGTCCGGATATCACGACGAGATCATATCCAAAGTGGCGGCCGTCGCGGAAGGCGATATGCCGCTCGTGCTTCTCGGCCCGGGATTTGAAAAGGAATTGCTCGCAGAATCCGGTAAAAAGGCGAGACCGGACATCTTCGCAAAGGCGCATGTGCATCATACGGGACAGTCCGGGATGCCCGGTATCAACGAGCTGATGAAGAAAGGCATGGGAGCGAACATCCTCCGCGAGTCGCGTGTGGCGATCGAGATGGAAGCCGTCGAGAAACTCATGGAGGAGATCGGCAGGGAGGGCGCCGCGACATACGGCCCGAAGCACACGGAGGACGCGGCAAAGGCCGGCGCGGTGGAGACGCTGCTGATACTCGATTCGCTGATAAGGGAGAGCGATCACGAATCCGTTGTCAAAGATACGGAATCTCAAAAAGGCAACGTGATAATCGTTTCCGAACGCCATGACGCCGGACGCCAACTGGCGTCGCTCGGGGGGATCGCCGCCATTCTCAGATACAGGATGTCCGGCTGAGACGGCCGGGACGTGCCTTTATATAACGCACCGAAACGTATATAACGCACCTTCATGGCAGGTCGTATCCCTCTGGTGAAGATATATAAAAGTTACGCACAGTTCAATGAAAAATATCGAATGTCGTCCAATTCTTATGATATTTAAATGCAATAGTATTTATTCGATTAGCGTAATATATCCTTTTGGCTGTGTATCGATTCTCTATGTAAGGAGGATGGGCTGTTGACCGCGCCGGACACGTCTGGCCGTTGGTCGCTTAGGGACGAGCACCGTTTGGGGAGAGACGGTAACATGAAGGGAAGTGGAGTTTCAGCTCCGTTGAGTGAAACCACGAGCGGAGAGTGGAGATCGAGATCCGCATTAAAGAAAGGAATATTACTATCATTAGCAATCACAGTCACACTTTTATTCGCGGCGTTCGTCGCGCCTGCGATGCAGGACGGCGGACAGTCGGATGAGCAGGCATTGGACGCAGGCCCATTCTACGACCTGCCGGACCCGCTGAACATATTCGATTCAAGGTTCACCGCTTCCAACAGTTTCACGCTGACGGGAGGGTACATTTATTTCATTGAGCTCGCCGGCGGGGCCGGTGAAACAGGCAAATGCAGTTCAGCCCTTATCACGCACCCGAACTTCGAAGGTGGCGCGGGCGCGATCCTGGAAGTATGGGTCGATCTGAGGATGGAAAGCCCATCAACACAATTTACGTTCGTCTATGATACCATCCTGGGAGGACCGCTCCACACGCCGAACAACTGTCAGGCAGGCGAAGGAGGCAAAGCGATATATCTAACATCAGGTGGCGACTTAGTAATGATCGCGGGTGGTGGTGGTGGTGGCGGAGCCATAGGTGTTTCTGTCACTAATCCTCCGACATCAGCCAAAGGCGGTGCCGGTGGCGGCGTCGTGGGAGGAGTGG
>JAIRTZ010000056.1 GCA_031254685.1 Methanomassiliicoccaceae archaeon | reverse complement strand
GGAACTCGTTCGCGATCATCTTTGCGGCAACATCTATGCCGCCGCTGACGATCACGCTCTTTATTCCGTTATGCGAAAGCGCCGCCACCGTCTCCTGGATGCCGCCGATCAGCGGTATGTCCTGCAATGCGCTGATGATATCCCTTATGTTCATATTTTTATCTTTATTCAGCCAGAGGCCGATGTCGCGGCGTATGAACTCTGATTCGTCTATCTTGCCTTCTTTGAACAACCCGAACGCCTCGTCGTTGTTCACGCCCATCTTGTCGTGGACCCATGTCCATGAACTTACGTGATCGATCAGAACGCCATCCATGTCGAAGACGACGAGTTTATACTTATTCTTCACGAACTCGCCAGCACAATGCTTAATAAAAAGCTGTTGCCTATGACGCATGATGATAACTTTGCTCGGCGTCGGTCATGTGTTCAGGATAGCCGAGCCGGTGGCGTTCATTGTAAAGAACATATGGCCGGATGCCGTGCTCGTTGAATTGGACCAGAAAAGATACGATGCGATGACATCGGCGGAACGTCCGGGGGCGTCCGAAGGCGACGATCGGCCGCCGGCGTTAAAAAAGACCGCCAACACACAGATGAAGATGGCCGAGGCGCACGGGGCGCAGCTGGGCGCGGAACTCCTCGCCGCGATCGAGACCGGAAGGACGATAGGCGCGTTCGTAGAACTGATCGACGTGGACGCGTCCCGTATGATGCAGGACGCATGGAAAGAGATGCCCTTCCTCGAGAAGATGAGATTCGGTTTCTCGGCGATGGGCGACAAGATAAGGCCGAAGAAGAGAGTTGACCGCGTGCATCAGAGGTATTCGGACAACGAGGAGGAATATTTTGCATGGATGAGGAAGAAGTACCCGACGCTTGTACGCAAGGTGATCGACGAGCGCGACATCCATATGGCGGGGAAGATAAACGAGGCGTCAGAAAAATATGATAATATCGTAGTTGTGATCGGCGACGGTCATATCGACGGCATATCGAAGCTTCTTACGGGAAAGAGCATAAGAAAGATAAGGCTGAAGACGCTCATGGACACCGAGTCCATGAACGCCCTGAGGGCGGAACTGTGGTCCGGAAGAACGGCGGAGGAGAACGAATGATCGTAAAGCTGTTGGCATACACGCAGAACGCGGACAAGATTTGCGCGTCCGCAGGCAATTCATGCTATTCCGAGAGGCCGTCGCACGAACTGATGGACGACGGCGAGGACCCCGGGCGGGTGCTGTCGAAGATCGTAGGCATGGGGCATCACTCCGTGGTCGAGCACGCGGTGTTCACGTTCTCGGCGGAAGGCGTCTCGAGAGCATTGACGCATCAATTGGTGAGACACCGCATCGCATCATTCTCGCAGCAGAGCCAGCGCTACGTGTCGTTAAAGGAACCGACGTACGTAATCCCGGAGACGATAAAGGCGGACCCCGAGGCCCTGAAAGAGTATACGGAGATGATGGACAGGATCTGGGAGACGTACAGGGAACTGAGCGAACGCGTGCCCGCGGAGGACGCGAGGTACGTTCTTCCGAACGGCTGCACCACGAACATAACGATAACGATGAACGCCCGCGAACTGCTGCATTTCTTCTCGTTACGGTGCTGCGAACGCGCGCAATGGGAGATACGCGGCATGGCCGACCGCATGCTGGGGATATGCAAAGAGATCTCACCGGTGATATTCAGGGATGCCGGCCCTCCGTGCGTCAGGGGCCCGTGCCCGGAAGGCAAACTCTCGTGCGGAAAGCCAAGAAGAATCAAGAAAGGTTAAATAGGGCATCCACTTAATCCGCAATACTCGGTGAACGATATGGGAAGGATAAGACCCACATACATCAAGAGAGTGTCCATAGAGCTCGTCAACAAATACCCTGAGATCTTTACGGAGGACTTTGAGAACAACAAAGCTCTCGTAAGCTCATTAACTGATGTTTCCTCGGTAGTTATGAGGAACCGCATCGCAGGGTACATAACGAGATACCGCTCGCAGGTGGAACTGTAAATAATTCTAAATGCCCGCGTAGGGTAGCGGATATCCTGAGAGATTGCGGATCTCTTGACCCGAGTTCGAATCTCGGCGCGGGCGCCACTCGCTTCGGGAGGCCGGAAAAAAATGGAAGAATTGGTTTTGGCAAGGCCGTCCGAGGAGCATTCGGAAGAGATCTCCGCATACAGAAAAGAATATCTTGAGGCAGGCGACATCTTCAACGGTTCCACGTACCTGGGGGATCATGACGACCCGATCGAATGGATCAGGCAATGCCGCCTGATCGAGAACGAGGACACGCTCCCCGGTCCGGATTGGGTGCCGGCCGATCAGTTCATACTTCTCCGCGCGGCCGACGGCAGGATGCTCGGGACGATCAACGTCCGCCGCCGTCTGAACGATTATCTCGCGAAGTTCGGGGGCCACATCGGATACGGCGTCCGCCCGTCGGAAAGGCGCAAAGGATATGCGAAAACGATGCTCTCAATGTGCCTGCCGAGATGCCGCGAGCTCGGCATCGAAAAGTTATTGATAATATGCAGGGCGAGCAACGAAGCGAGCCGCAGAACAATAGTCTCGGCGGGCGGCGTCCTTGAGGGGACTATCTATTACGAAGTGAAGGACGTCGTCCTGGAAAGATATTGGATAACGCTCTGAACGCCGGAGCTCGTCATGTATAAGTATAACATATAGTATACTTGTGCATGTGAAAAAATGTTACACATAAATTTGCGTATGGACAGCGACCTCTGTGAGAAATTGAGGTGTGCCGCGAAAGAGAAAGGGATATCTCAATCAAGTATTGTCAGCAACGCATTGAGGGAATATTTCAACAGTGGCTGGCCAAAGGAGTTTTTCGAGTCCATCGGGTCGATAGACGATGAGACCTTCGAAGTTCCGGAGGAACCGCCGTGGTCATTAGACGCTCCGAGGAAGTGGTGATCAAATGCCGCCGCAGGTATCTCTGTACATAGACCGTATCCTTTATATGGATATAAAATCAGAAGCGGAGAAGAAAAGCATATCGTTGTCGAGCCTCGTCAGCGAGGTGCTGAGGGAACACCTCGAGGAAAGCTGGCCTGATGAATTCTTCGAATCTCTCGGTTCGATCGACGATGAGACCTTCAAAGTTCCGGAGGAACTGCCGTGGTCTTTGGATGTTCCGAGGGATGTCTTATGACCATTTTCTTAGATGCCAATACTGTTATCTCAATACTTCGGAAGAATGTAAATATGAGGGTCATCGATAATTTGAAGATGTATCCTAAAAACAGAGTCAAGGTGCCATCTATGGTCAAAGCAGAACTAATAGCGGGGGCTCTCATAAGTGATAATCAAAAGGCCAACCTCAGAAACACAGAGAAGACCCTCTCATTTTTTCAAATAGTGCCGTTCGATGATGCCGCCGCCGAAATGTATGGAAAGATCAAAGCAAGATTGGAGAAAAGCGGAAATATGATAGGCCCCAACGATTTAATAATTGCAGCTACCGTATTGTCGCGCGGGGGCACATTGGTAACAAGCAACACAAAGGAATTCAGTCGGGTCGAAGGCCTCGATTTGGTAGATTGGTTCGTGTAATTCGGTGCGGAGGCCTTATTCTTCCGTCCACGTCTTATTCGTCACATCTATCTCGCCCGGCGGCGTTATCCGCGATATCTCCTCCTCGGGAACGTTGAACAGTTTCGCGAGCTCTGCGTTCTTTTTATTGCCTTTCGTTTTTGTCGGCACAACGGTCACGTACTTCTGAGACATCTTCGAGACGGCGTCAACGGGTCCGCACATGACCTTCCGCGACCCTTCGTACGTTATCTCGCCGATCGCAAGCCGCATCTCCAGGTGATATTCATAGTTCCTCTTTCCGCGTATGATGAACGCTCCCCTCGGGACGAACTCTCCGGCCTGCGGCGTCTTGCTCACCTG
>JAIRTZ010000024.1 GCA_031254685.1 Methanomassiliicoccaceae archaeon | reverse complement strand
TCGGGTTCGTTGATGTGTGCTCCAGATTCACTTTCCTGCCCTTCGGCGGAAGACGGCCGTATTCGTCCCCTTTCTCCAGGATCTCGGCGATCGTCCCGTTCATCAGTGCGTTCCGGTCCATCGTGAAATTCAGATAGCCGTTCAGCGCCTGTACCTTCGAGATCGTCCCTTTGGGCACGATATCCTTTGCCAGCGCGGAAGCGATCTCCGCCGGCGGCCTCTTCATTGCTTTCGCCAGAAGGAAGCACGGGACGGCCAGATCGGCATTATCGGCCGACGGTATCTCGATCTCAAATCTTTCATTCACGCCCATCTTTGATAACGCGTCCCTTACCGAATCGGACACCTCATTCCTGAATGAGTTCATCACGCTCATCGTCACACCCTGTATCTCAATATCGCGGCTATGCCGCCGAATGCCTTCATCAGCATCTCGCCTTCCTCGGAGTCCGCGCTGATGATCTCCACCGTTGTGCTGAACTTATCGGCGAGCTCGAAGAAATCGTCCACGAGGTCCATATCATTCTCAATTTCGGCGTTCGCGCCGCATTATTTGCATTCTGTCCTGTCCGGAGATTCCGCGGCGGTGAACGCGTAGCTGTGGCCGTTCTGGCATTTTACATATATTCGGCGCTTGTTCAGTCCCTCTGACAGCAAAAGCACATCGGCCGCGCCCGCATTCGTCGCGTTTCGTACGACATCCTCGCCGTATGCCGAAAGACCTCCGTCAGAGTTTCGTATCTCGGTGAGCAGACGCTGTATCAGGTCCTTCTCGTGCATCAGCTCAATGTCGGTTATCGCGGACCGCGCGTTCTCCACGAGCTCGCGCAATCCGTATTCGTCCGTGTATCCGGTATCGAAGGTATCCACGACCTTCTTCTGCAGCTCGTGATGCAAATAACCTTCTTTGACGAAATAATCCTTAGTGGCGCCGGGGCCGCCTATCAGAAGGCCCATCATCTCCGGCCTGTCAAGGAAAACTTCGGTTGCGTTGTCGGCGATCTTCTTGAAGAACTCGTGCGCCGCTATCTCGATCAGACGCTCAAAGCGCTGCTGCGACTGACCGCCTTGCCCGTGCTTGCTCGGCACCCTGGAGTCGAAGTTCTTTATGACGACGACCTTGCTTCCGGTGAGCAGCCCGAGCGTTGCCTCTTTCCTGTCCAGCGTTATCAGCCCGTATGTCTTCTTATCGAGCAGCATACCGAGCAGCGGTTCCGTGTAGAACTGCGAGTCGCACCTGTAGAAGAACGTCGTCACCGCCTCCGGCGGTTCGAGGACGTGCTGCACCATCCTTGTCTGATCCCCGGCCCTGGGGACCTCGCCGCAGAATATCACCAGGCCGTGCGGCGGCGGGGATTTATACGTCCTGAGACGGGCCATTATCGAATCGATGGCACCCTGCACATTCTTCATCGTCGATTTGGATTTGATGTTGGATGACTGCGAATGTTCGTTCCTGAGATATGACATCACGTCGGATATCATCTTGGACGGCGGAATGTATACGGATATCAATTCCGTACCGCGTCCTCTGATATCGACTATTTCCTGCATGGCCTTCTTGAAATCGTATCTCGCTCTCTCCGTGGATGTTCTCTCGTCCATCAAAATCGACCTAGGGTTTTTTAAGAGTGAGAGAGACTCTGGTAATAAAAGTATTGGTGATATCGTGGAAAAAGTCGTGGTCTCTATCGGCGGTTCTATTCTCATTCCTGACAATGATGATTCGGTTTACATAAAACGCCTCGCGGACGTCCTCAATGACGTTTCGGCGAGCGTCGAGATCGTGATAGTCTGCGGCGGCGGGAGGATCGCCCGCTATTATACAGGCACCGGAAGGGCGCTCGGCGGAAATACGGACGAACTGGACATGATGGGGATCGGCGCGACGAGGCTGAACGCCGAATTGCTGAGGATCGCGCTGGGGACCGAGGCGTTCGATAAGATACCGCTGACGGTGGATGAAGCTGTGGACGCCATCCCGAACCGCAAGATCGTGATCATGGGCGGCACCGAGCCGGGGCATACGACGGACGCGGTGGCGGCGATGGTCGCCGGAAGGATCGGGTGCAGGCGCATCGTGAACGCGACGTCTGTCGACGCGGTGTATTCGGACGATCCGAAAAAGGTCCCGAACGCGAAGCGTTTCACGAAGCTCACGATCAAAGAATTAAGGAATATCGTCTACGCGGAGCATGACGCCGGCCGTTCGTCGGTGTTCGACCCGCTCGGCGTCAAGCTGGCGATGCGCGATCGCATCGACATAATGATCGTCGACGGGCGCGATCTCGACGAGATGAGGAACGCGATACTCGGAAAGAAGATCAAGGGGACGTACGTCAATTCCCAATGACGTCCAGGTCCTCGGACGATATCGCTTCGAGGTTGCATGACGCAACGGCGTTCAGTACGCGCCTCGCGGTCTCCGCTTTCATTGACCTTTTGTGCACGTATGCCATCTTCGTGAAACTCTTTTCGGCGGACTCCGTTATCATTCTTATCAGATCGTCGTCATCCGAGCCCTTGAACGCGTACTCCGGTATCATGTGTCCGATGTTCAGCCTGTATTTCTGCGCAACCTCGGTGAATCGCGGGGCGTAATGCCCGCCGCCTATGCCTATCGCGTTCTCGTGATCGTTATCGCCGAGTTTTAATACCGCGTCTGCCAGCATTCCCGCCGCTTCCTTGTTGCCCCATTGCGTCTCGTCGCTCCCTATCTCGACGAACGTCGCCGGGATGCTCACGAACGGGCCGTGGTGCGTCACTTCGAACGATACCTTGAACGGTCCCGTATCCGTTGACAGCAGATTACGAAGGATGTCGGTCATCGTTCCGGGGGACGCGTTCACCAGCGTCCCGGGCCTTCCTCCCAGGTCGGCGCCGTGAAAATTGCCGATCGGGTGCACCGTCAGCGTCGGTATCCCGCTGGCGGCCCTGTGCCTTGACAGAAAGATCATCTCGTCCGCGTCGATCCCCGCGTCCTTCGCATCGCGGTCCGCGTTGTCCGCATAGATGTGGATGTCCGGTACCGTCATCATTGTCATATCGCCGCGATAGAGGAATTTTCCGTCGGATTCCCATTTTGCGGCCGCGATGAGCGCGTCGCGTATGTTCACGGATGCGATGTCCGGCTCGCTGCAAAGCAACAATCTGTGGCGCATACCGTCCGGGAAGCGTTTACGCACACAAAAATATTATCACGGAAACGTTTTGCATAGCGTGGCATGGATGTATAGTTACTATATTATTTATACTACTTCGGTCTGATATTACTCCGATGACACGACTTACGATCTCCGAGAGGATCGTGCTCCATCTGAGCCGGTACGACCTGATGGACAACGACCATGAGTTCAATTTGCCCTGGGACCTTACCCAGGACGGCATCGCATCCTCGCTGCGGATAACGAGGGCGCATTCTTCCATTGAGTTAAAGAAATTAAGAGAACGCGGAAAGGTTATCGAACGGCAGACCCATATCAAAGGCGGCGGGGTACGCAGGAAATCGTATAAACTGACGCCGGCGGGCATGGAGGATGCGGAGCGCCTGAGGGGCTTCGCCGACAAAGAGGGAATAGACATCATGCCGATGCTCGATATGAAGCGCTGCGACCCGCGGACGATATGGTATTCGGTGTGCGAGGACGGCAGGGATGTGCTCGGCCTCGCCTGCGTGCTTCGGTGCCCGATCCCGCGCAATGACCTTCCGGAAACGGAGAGACCGATCGTCCCCGTCGACGTGAACGGCATGACGGCGCTCGGCGAATCTGTGAAGCGCAACGTGCTGTCGGTGGCATCCGAGGAAGATGTACGGAACTGGCACAGCGCCGCATCGGATTACTGGCTGGACCGCGACGATATGCACGAGCGTCTTTACCATCTCGTCTGCGCGGGGCGCGTGAAGGACGCGTGCAGGCTTGTGGCCGGCGAACGCGAGAAGTTCTTGTACAACATTAACGACGACCTCTGCGATACGCTGTCAATGATAGACGTCCCCGAAAGGCACATCGTCGACGTGATGCCCGTGAAGATAACGGTTGCGATAGAGTCCGGCGAATTGGAGATGTCGGAGACGATGATCAATATCCTGAAGGAAAGGGATGAGGAGCTCGGTCTTCTGTATTCCGCCGATCTCGCGATGAAGAAGGGCGGCCCTTCCGACGCCCTTGCCATAATACGGTCCATCGGCATGACGAACCGCGCCGACGTCAATCTTAGGATGGCGGACGCGCTCGGGGGATTGGGATACAGGAAGGAGGCGATGGCGATACTCGATTCGATGAAGCGCGATATCGTCTCGACCGGGACCGTGGACAGTCTCGACCGCGTGTACATGCAGATGGCGGACGTCTCCGCCGTCGCGGGCGACCACGATTCGTCGGTGTCGTATCTGACGAAGGCATTGGGCGTCGCCGGCGAGAGCGGAAAGAAAAGGATATACGCGCTGCTGGCGGAATCCTACGACGCGCTGGGAATGGACATGAAGGCGAAAGAATGCTCATTGAAGTCGCGATGATCAGAATATGGTGTTCTTTTTGAGAAGGTCCATGTCGCTCACGTAAAGATCGCGTATATCCCTGATGTTCCACTTCAGCATCGCCAGTCTTTCAAAACCGAAGCCCCATGCCAGCACCGGATACTTCACGCCGAACGGCGCCACGACCTCCGGCCGGAAGATACCGGCGCCGCCGAGTTCCATCCATTTTCCGTTGAACAGCACCTCGACCTCAAGCGACGGTTCCGTGTACGGGAAGTACGCCGGTCTTATCCTTACCTTATCGAAGCCCATCATCCCGTAGAATCCCTTGATGAGGGAGATCAGCATATCGAAGTTGCCTCTCTCGTCGACGACGATGCCTTCGATCTGCGTGAACTCCGGCAAATGTGTCGCGTCTATCGATTCGTTGCGGAATATGCGGGACAGCGAGAACACCTTTATCGGCGGGTCCGGCGTCCTCGACAGATGCTTTATCGTGTTTATCGTGGTGTGCGTCCTGAGCAGCGCCTGCTCGGCCTTCTCCAAGGACCACTTGCCGCCCCAGCCCGTCGATCCCGTCCCTCCGCCGGTCTCGTGAATGTCCTTTATCCTTTTCACCAGTTCCCTGTCGTCTATCTTTATCGTTGACGGCTCGTCCAGATAGAACGTGTCCTGAAGGTCCCTGGCGGGATGGTCCTGCGGTGTGAACAGTACGTCCATGTTCCAGAACGCCGGCTGTACGTACTCCTCGTCTATCTCGGTGAATCCCATCTGCACGAATATGTTCCGTATCTCGTCCGCGAGCCTGGACAGCGGATGCTTCTTCGCCGGCGACACCGACGGGGCGAACGTCTGCACGTCGTACTTTCTGAAGTCGGCGTCCTTCCATCTGCCGCTTTGGATCAGCGCGACGGTCAGCTGCGCGACATCCTCCTTCAGCTCGATGCCCATCCTTATCATTTCCCTGCCGAGGTCCGTCAATGAGACCGAACGATGCGTTATGACGTTCTCCTCGATCATGCCCTGGCGGCCCTTCAGGTCCTTTATTATCGCGGGGTCCGCGTCATTCTCGTCAACGTCCAGTTCGGACATCCTTTCCAGAAGCTCCTCGTCGGGCATCTTCCTGTTCAGGAATTCCTTTCCCGCGGAGGTGAGAGATATCATCTTCTCATCGCCGATCAGCGATATGTCGGCCAGTTTCTTTCTTTTCAGCCAGCCGATCGCTATCTTATCGTCGCCGTTCGGAAGGACGACGGCGAGCTCGGACAATGACATCGTCCCTTTGCTGTGAATGGCGGTCAGCGCCCTCCTTTCCGGAAGGCCCTTCGATATCACGCTCTTGTTCGCGAGCCTGTAGAACTTCGATGTCATCTCGTCCATCACGGCGAGACCTTTCATCGACAGCCACGATGCGGCGCCCATCACTTCCACTCGGGATTCGAACTTCCCGGAAGCGACCATCTCCGCCGGCGACGTTGTTCCCATCTCGTTCAGGACGAGAAGCAGCCGTTTCTCGTTGTGGCTCAGCCCCTCGTATATTTCGGACGTGTTCATCGGGTCACCGTATCTTCTATTACAATAAAATCATTCACCATCGGAACCCTTCGAATGTCATATCGTGTATGACGTCCTTCGCCTTTTCCCTCTTCGCCTGATGTTCCTCAAGGAATTTGTTAATCTTCTCCGTCAGCGCGACTTTGCATTCGCCGCACAGTATCTTTCCGCTTCTGCATTTGATCGTCAGTTCGTTCAGTTTTTCGTCATCGTTCTCGAACAGATAGTAATTGTACTTGAAAATGGCGCACACCTCGGGATTTCCGCCCTTCTCACGCTGTTCGTCCACCGATACGCATCCGCCTGTGAACGCTTTGCCTACCTTCTTCTTCACTTCCTTTGCGTTGTCCGTCGTGTATATCGTCGAGAAGGGATCGGACGACGACATCTTATCGGATCCGCTGAGGCCGGGGAACATCTTGCAGTAGATCTGGCACGGTTTCAGATATCCGAGCCCTTGGGCGACGTCCCTGCACGCCCTGAAATGAGGGTCCTGATCTATACCGCAGGGTATGAGCACAGGAACGTTATGCCCGGCGAGCTCCGACGGAAGGAACGCCGGGACAGACTGCATCGAAGTGTAGAATATCGAACCGATGTTCGTGGTGTTGTCGAATCCGAAGACCGCTTTGGCCGTCGACAGGTTGATCTTCTTGGCGACCTTCAGCGCTATCGGGTACATCGTCTTGATGTTCTCCGTATCAAGTATGATCTTCGTTAACTTCGGATCGAACCCCAATGCTATGAAATCGAGCGCGTTCTCATACGCCATCCTCTTCGTTTCCTGCAGCGTTGCGTCCTGTTTGAATAAGAATTTCTCATCGTCGGTCAGCTGGAAGTGCATCTCCACGCCGAAGACATCCTGCATCCACTTGTTGAACATCCACGGCATTATGTGCCCGAGATGCGTGTGCCCCGACGGCCCGCGTCCTGTGTATAGGACGAACTTGTTGCCTTTCTCGTATTCGTCGAATATAACGTTGAGGTCTCTGTGCGAATAGAATATGTTACGGCGCAGCATCATATGGAGCTCGCCGTACTTTTTCATCCTTGACAGTGTCTTCTCATCTATCGCCGTCGTTCCGAACCGTTCCGCGAGCAGATCGTAATCTATGTCGCCCGTAACTTCCCACGGCGTTACCTTGAAATCTCCTGCCATCACCCCTCGTAATGGGCGTTGCTCTTAAATGTCTTACCATGCCGCACACAATATTCTTATTAACCGTTATGTCTTCCGCCGTCTTATGTGGAAGATATTGGGTGTGGATTCGCTCTATCTTGAGTTTGCGGATGTCTGGAAGAGACGCATCGTCGAAGTGGTCGCCGAGGACGGCGGGGACGGCGAAAAGTTTGCGTCGATCATGAAGGATTCCGATGTCAGGTACATGATGAACGGCGAGACCGAGATACACACGTTCCTTGTGGAGGTTCCCGAGGACATATCCGGCGATGACCTTCAATTCCTCGCCGACGAGATACTTCGGGTTGCAAAGACCGCCGACTTCCCGTTCATTTCGCTTAACGGACAGTATGAGAAATGTCAGGTCATATTCGACGCCAACCGCGAGCCCGAGATCCTCGGTCTCGATAAGGCCGAAGGCTACTCCGCAGGGGCCGCGTTCGCACCGATACTCAACGGATGGGGCGGCGCGGGAAGGCAGAACCCGTTCTCGTAAAATAGTACTACTGCGATTCGGACAACGGGATGCGGATGCTCAGCATAGAAGATATTAAAGTGGATATCAGCCCGGCGCTTAAGGCCTGGGCGTTCATGTTCGTGGCGCTGTTCATGCCGGGATTGTTCTCCAGCATGGTATACCGCGCCGGTTCCGATAATCCGCTGGCACCGCTGTTCGCGGACGCGAACATTGCGCTTGCATTGCTGATCTTCATGATCGTCGCGCTTCCCGTTCTCTGGTACATTGAGAAGATCTTTGCGGTGATACCGTCAAAGAATCAATGTTATGCGCTGCTTTTCATGTGCCTCGGAGCGAGTTATATATCGGGTTACATCGCCGGCGGGGCGCCCGCGATGGCCGCTGTGCTTTTCCTTTCGGCCATCGGGACGGTAACGATATGCGTGCTCAGGCGTTTCGTGTGGTATCTGGACGACCTGTGGATATTCTCGATCCTCGCGGGGAAATGATCATATCTCTCCCAGGTCGCTGGTGTCCCGTTCCGGCATACCGCGGTCGTCCTCCTGGGCCTCGCCGCGATCGAGCTCCGCCGTTATCGGTATGGGACGGAACAGCTTCCATTTTGTCACGGCGTCATCAACGAACGCGCTCTCGAAGAACAGGTAGAATATTATGGACGAGGCGGCGACGACTATCAGATTGAACACAACGGACGCGACGATGAACATCAGCTCCACCTGTATGTCTATGCGCGTCGATGCGACGAGTATGAACACCGCTACGGCGAACACCGGTATCGCCATCTTCCTCAGTGTCTCCACGGCGCCGCTGTACAGTGAGAAATCACGGTAGCTCGTGGTTATGCGCACATTCAGCGATTTGAACGGCGTCCACGGCAATACCAGCAGCGGAATGAACATTATCAGCGAGAATACGAATATCGGCGCTTCGTAGAGCTTCACGTCATACATGAACGCCGGGTTCATCGATATGTATATCCACAGCGCCACGCCGACGAGGAACGCGAAGAACATCGTCTCCAGCATCTCCCTGAACGGTATCCCCGATCTTTTGAGGTTGTAATCCATTGTCACTTTCCGCGTATCTATGTTCGGCGGTATGTTGAACGCAAATAATACGAGACGGTCCCAGAGGCTGAGCTTGTCCTTGATGTTGATGTACTCCACCGACGAGATCACGGCGAAGAACACGAACCTCTGCAGCGTCGCGGCAACGGAAACGACGCCGACGCATCCCACGAGCAGGAACGCCACGAAGAATATCACCAGTAACGGAAGCCCGATGAAGAACAGCGCCGCGGGCGCCGCTATCGCCACGACCAGCGCCTTCCACATCTTCTCGTGCACGTACGTCGCAAGCCCGACGATAAGGAACGGCACCGAGATTATCGGCAGGGCGCCGGCGAGTTCCATCGTGTCCGTGTATATGAGAGCGAAGAATACGGCCCCGCAAAGCACCAGGAGCGCCAGAAAGGTGTATAACATCACTTTGTCGACACGCCGTACCATCGACAGCTCCGAAATGTGCGCGTTCCGCTTTATGAACTCCATGACATCATCCCATCCATGCCCTGACCCTCAGTTCCGCCCTGTCGCCTCTGAAGACGCCGGCGATCAGCGCCATTGTCCCCTTTTTTGACACTTCGATGGGCCCGAGAGTGTCACATAGTATGGAATCCTTGAATTTAAGGCATATGCCGTCGGCACTCGTTATCGCTATGTCCACAGGTCTGTCCGAGGTCACGGAAACGAACAGTTCTCCCGGGCTTACCGCAAGGGGGAACGTCTTCACGTTCCTGTACGCCCCGTCGACGGACGGGTCGAACTCCCCCAGGGAGACCGTCACATCAAGCACCTCGTTCTTCGCCGCTGCGGTCAATCGTATCACTCTTGCAATTCTTCGATGTCGGTGGAGAACTTCCACATCCTCGGGTACACGCCGGTGTCCATCAGGACCCTCGTTATACTGACGGCCTTCCCTTGGGACGTTGCCATTATCTTGGGCGTCGACATCATCATCGTCCCCAATGCGACGAGTTCCCCGCGCGCCGTCATGACGGCGACGAGCGCGTTCTTCCGTATATCTTCGTCGAGCATGTGTATCCCCTGTATGTTGAGGTCCGCGCCGTGGCATACCGCGTCCACCGCGCTCGCCTTGATTATTATCTTCGGCAGCGGTTCGACAAGCGATTCCATCGGTATCACGAGGCTGCGTATCCAATCCTCGCGCCCGTGCTGCTGCCAGAAGACGTATGAGTCCTTGATATCGAATAACGACGCGGAACGGTCCTCCTTCATCATTCCGGACCTCGTTCTCCGTAATTCGATCATGTTCGCGCCGCATGCCAGCGCCTCGCCGATGTCCGTGCACAGCGTCCGTATGTACGTGCCGGCGTCGCATGACACCCTGAACAGAATATCGCGGCCCGATATCTCCGAGATCGAGAGCGAAGATATCGTCCTTATCCTGAGCTGCCGTTTCACGGCGGACCTCGCCGGCGGGAATTGATATATCTTGCCTTGGAACTCTCCGAATACCTTGCGTATCCTTTTTTCGTCGCGGTCCTTATGCAGACGCATCAGACACACGTATTCCTTATCCGATGATAATACCAGGTCCGTCAGTCTCATCGCCTTCCCGAGGCACAGAGGAAGCACACCGGAAACGTTCGGATCCAACGTACCGCCGTGTCCGAGCTTGTCCATTCCCAGCGCGTCCCTCGCCCACGCGGTCGCCTGATGCGACGTCGGGCCGGCGGGTTTATCCAAAATAATGACGCCGGCGCTCAGCAGTTCTCCGATGCTTCTGTCCGAGGGACGTTTGCCCCATCTGTCCGACATCGCATCCGCGTCCCTCACAAGCATCCTTCCGCCTCCAGCGCATTGATTATCATGTCCGCCACTTCGTCCGCCGTTGTGGTATCAGTATCTATCATCATATCGTAAACGCTCGTATCGTTGATATCGATGCCGTAGTACATCTTATATCTCTTTTCCTCGGACGCCTGCCTCTCCGTCGTTTTGGCGAGCGCTTCGTCGAACGTCTCGTTATCGCGCGTTCCGATCCTGCGGATGCGCACTTCCGGGCTCGCGTTCAGATATACGCGGAACGCCGGTATCCCGGCGGCGGTGAGCATGTACGCCGCCAGCCTTGATTCCAATACGATGTCGTTGTTCTCGCGCGCGATGGTCACCAATCGCGAATCTATCATCCTGTCTATCGAAAAATCATTCTCCGCGATGATCCCCAGTTCCGATAACGAGAGTCCGCGCTCATCGGCCAATTCCCTGAATATCCTTCCGAATACGACGGCGCTGAAAGAAAGTGCGGAAGAGAGTTTATCGCAGACCGTTGTCTTCCCGGAACCGGGCGGTCCGCTTATGGTGATCCTCATACAGACGTTCCGTCCAGTTTTGCCAGGCGCTTCTTGAACTGGAACCAGCGTATCGTCCTGGATACGATCTGCCCGAACGGTATCGTCACGAGCATGTACAGGAGAAGGCCTATCGGTATCAGCAGCGAGTCCGTCAGCAGCACGTGCTCGGCCCACGGTACGGCCGCCGTTATGAAATCATGCGGAAGTCCGAGCCCTCCGTCGGCCACCGGCGCGACGATCTTGTCCAGGAATATCCACACCCATGAGATTATCGGCATTACGATAAGCATCGTTATCGGCATGGTCTTCATCATCTTCATGCTTGATTCCATGGACTTCGACATCATGGCGGGCTGCATCTCCGTGAGCTTCTTTATCTTGTACAGATTGTTCTCCATCCTCGCTTTGCGGAGCTCGGCGTTGAACGCGCTCATTTCCCTTTGATTCCTGGTCTG
>JAIRTZ010000009.1 GCA_031254685.1 Methanomassiliicoccaceae archaeon | reverse complement strand
ATGAAGAATGACGACACGAACATCTACAAGACGCTGAACCTCGGTTATTACGTCACGGCGATACTGATAATCGTATCGTCGGCGTTCGTGACATACTGGCTGCTTCCGGAGGACCAGTGGTACTTCTTCTTCGGATGCGCCCTCATAGGCATAGGGCTCGGGATTGCGATCATATACATCACGCAGTACTACACGTCAGGCGCCTGGAGGCCCGTCAAGCAGATCGCGAAAGCGTCTGAGACGGGACCGGCGACGAATGTGATAGAAGGTATCGCAATGGGCATGGAAACAACGGTCATGCCCGTGATAGCGATAGTACTTGCGATCATAGGTACGTATTTCCTGGGTACGATGGCGGCGCCGGACGGGGTCGAGGACTTTGTCTACGGTCTCTACGGTACGGCGGTCGGTACGATCGCGATGCTCGCATCGTCGGCATTCATCCTTGCGGAGGACACGTTCGGTCCGATCACGGACAACGCGGGCGGTATCGCAGAGATGAGCAACCAGCCGAAGGACGTGCGCAACAGGACCGACAAGCTGGACTCGGCGGGCAACACCACGAAAGCGCTGACAAAGGGTTACGCAATGGGCTCCGCCGCACTCGCGGCGTTCCTGCTGTTCGCCGCATACTTCGAGATAGTCGCGCAAAAGACGAACGAGAAGCTGGCGGCCGCGGGAGAACCCCTGGTCACGCTGAAGGACATGTTCGTCGTCAACATCGGCAACCCGCTGATATTCGTCGGCGCGCTGATAGGCGGTATGCTGGTGTTCTTCTTCGCGGCGCTTGCGATAAGAGCGGTCGGTACCGCTGCGGGCGCGATGATCGAAGAGGTCAGGAGACAGTTCAGGGAGAACCCCGGCATAATGGAAGGGACGGCAGAACCCAGTTACAGCCAATGTGTTGATATCGCAACGCGCGGCGCATTGAAAGCGATGGTACTGCCGGCGATGCTTCCGATAGTCGTTCCCGTCTCATTCGGTCTGATATACAGATTCGCGTTCCCGGACATCGCTCCGGCGGCGGTCGGCGCACTGATCATGGTCGGTACCATTGTCGGTATCCTGATGGCCAACTTCCTCAACAACGGGGGAGGCGCATGGGACAACGCGAAGAAGTACATCGAGGAAGGCAACTACGGCGGCAAGGGTTCGAAGACCCACGCGGCGGCGGTTGTCGGAGACACCATCGGAGATCCGTTCAAGGACACCGCGGGACCGTCGATCCACGTGCTCGTCAAGCTGCTGGCAACAATATGCTTGGTGACCGCTGTGCTCTTCATAGCGTAAGAAAACACTTTATTCAAATTCACACTGGGCCGCTTGCGGCCCGGTGACCTTACTTTTTTATAAGTCTCGGAAGACCTCTATTATTCTTTATTAAGGCAAGTTTATATAAGAGCGCAATAATCGGTAGCCATTCGAGAGGTCTATCATGTACATACTTACGAAGTCTGAGAAAGTGGTGCGTATCCCGCCAGCGGACCTGAAAGAGGACATCGAAGCGGTCATCGGAGAGTTGACGAAAGGCGCGTACGAAGGGAAGTTCGGCGAGGACAAGGTAATGACGGTGCTCATCAGCAACGTCGAGACCGTAGGCCCGGGACGCATCGTCCACGGCGACGGCGCCGTGTATCAGACAGTGAAATACGATCAATTGGCGTTCAGGCTCAGGGACAACGAGATCATTGAGGGCGTTGTCTGCGAGGTCGTCAAATTCGGCGCGTTCGTGAGGTTCGGGCCGATCGACGGGTTACTTCATATAAGCCAGGTGATGGACGACCGCGTTGATATCGATTCGGACAATCAAAGGCTCGTCGGCAAGGACACCGGGAGATTCCTCGGCATCGGCGACAAGGTGAGAGCGCGCGTGGTCAGCATAGACATCAACGAGAAGAATCCCGAGGACAGCAAGATCGGACTGACGATGCGCCAGCCCGGACTCGGGAAGCTCGAGTGGCTGGACGACGACCAGAAGAAGAAGGCCGGCGGCGGCGCGGAGGAAGAGCCTAAGAAGAAGGCGGACCCGAAGAAGAAGGCGGATCCGAAGAAGAAAGGTGAGGCCCAATGAGAGCCTGTAAACAATGCAGTTTCATATCCGAAACGGACACCTGCCCGAGATGCGGCAGCGGAACGTCGAAGGAATGGCAAGGATATCTTGTGATCATAGATCACGAGAAATCCGACATAGCGAAGAAGATGGGCATAACATCCAACGGGAAATATGCACTGAGGGTCCGCTGATATGACGGACATCCGAAGGTCGAGAACGATCCCCGAAGATAAGCGGGAATTGTTCAAAGAGCCTTTCGGAACGCTCATCGCTGAAAACGATTTAAAAAAGATGAACAGGAAGAAAAAACTTATCACCGTCGGCGACGTGGTGTCGCTTACGGTGAGCAGGAACGGCATCAGACCGGACATCGCCGTCTACGACGGGATGACGGAAAGGCGCGAGATGACGGAGTTCGCGGAACTCGTGAAGGACGAGGGCTGGACGAACGTCGAGGTCGGCTACCTTGCGGGGGCGAT
>JAIRTZ010000123.1 GCA_031254685.1 Methanomassiliicoccaceae archaeon | reverse complement strand
AGTGGTGTTTATCCGGGCTCATCCTGTTGCTTACGACATATATGGTCGTGCTTGTTGTCGGTATGTCGTATTCGGCGCTGCCGCCGTTCTTCAGGAAGCCCAATTCCCTGCATCTTATCCCTTTGATCATAAAGTCTCCGATGCTGTCCGCCAAGTAGATAAATGCCTTTACGGCAAAGCCGGTGATCACTTTCTTTCTTTTCAGTATCAATTTTCTGGTGGCCATTCAGTTCACGTCAATAAAACGCAACCCCTGTTAATAACACTTGTCCGCCGAGGCTTTGCGCCGTGTCCGTATCATATCCGGAACGGACGGACCGCATCGGACCGTCCGTGCAGATCGCGGTCTCATCGTTAACGGTGGCGTTTCGCGGTCGATATGCCCGGGTATCCCAGATAGATCAGCCTGTGCGATATCGCCTGATATGTCCTGCCGTGCATTTTCGACAGTTCCTCGATGGACACGCCCTTATCGTAATTTTCTTTCAGGTGCTTCTCCTCGCCCGGGGTCCACGCCTCGCCGTGGTTGGCGGCGGGTTTCTCCTTCGGCGCCTTCGCCTGCGGCCGCGCCTGTGCCTGCGGGCGGAACTCCCCGTACTCCGAGGATCTGTTCTCGGGCTTTGACTCCTGCTTCGGCGCGGGAGCGTCCTCTTTTTTCAATGTCACAGCATTTTTCAATTTGTTAAGGAATCCCATCTGCATCTCTCCTTTGTACGATTGCGGGTGAATCTATGTTCTCCGTTAAATGCTTTTCATATGTCCGCAAAACATGTTGCGGAATGTCCGCGAGACCGCAGCCGCGGCTTATGCGCGCTTGCTGTGCGCGACGATATTCCGCGCGATCTCAATGACATCGCTCATGACGGCGCTTGCCGTTGCTCTGCCGCCGGCGCCCGGTCCGTAGAACATCACCTCGCCGACGAAGTTACCGCGGACGATGATCGCGTTCTGTACGCCGTCGACCAATGCGAACGGACTTCCCAGCGGTACGCGCTGGGGCGCAACGCTGCAGACGATCTTGCCGTCGACCCGTTTGGCCCTGGCGACCATCTTTATCACGACGCCGTCCGCCTTCGCCTTCTTTATGTCGTTTGGCGTGATATCTCCGACGCCTCTCCTTTCTATCTTATCGTAATCGACGAGCTCCCCGAACGCCACCCACGAGAGGATGTTTATCTTCCTTGCCGCGTCGGCGCCGTTGATGTCGTCGGCCGGGTCCTTCTCCGCGTAACCCTTGTCCTGCGCCTGCTTGAGCGCGTCCGCGAATGACGTGCCTTCGTCGCGCATCTTCGTGAGAATGTAATTCGTCGTTCCGTTCAATACGCCGTATATCTCCTCGATCTCGTTCGCGGCCAGACATTGCTTGAGAGGCCGTATTATCGGTATGCCGCCTCCGACGCTCGCTTCGAACAGATATCTGACGTTCTTCTCCTTTGCTATTTTCGTCAGTTCGAGGCCGTGCTCGGACACGAGCGCCTTATTGCTCGTGACAACGCTCTTGCCTGCCAGCAGCGCCGCCTTGGTGAACTCGTATGCGACGCGTGTGCCTCCTATCGTTTCGACCACGATGGATATCTCCGGATCGTTCTTTACGTCGTCGAAATTCTTCGTAATGAGATCTCTCGCCGGGTGCTTGCTGAAATCGAGAATGTCAACTATCTTCTTGACCCTTACCGGAACGCCGACCTTTTTCTCAATGGACGCGGCGTTCTCGACCGTGAGGTCATATGTGCCGGAACCGACGATGCCGAACCCTAGTATCGCAATGTTAATCATGATGCTCACGTCAATTTTTTTCCGCATACGGATGTGTATCTTTCTGTACTGTAATGTGTTTTTGATATTTATCGTAACCCCTGCCTCCGCTTTGCATATAAAGTCCGAATGTACGGAAAATCGTTCGGTACGATGCCGTGTATTGGTTTTTTTTACCAGTTAACCGTTTACCAATCACATAAGAGGGGAACACATGGCGATCATAAGCCTTATCTGCAAACAATGCGGCGGTCAGATGGAACTTGACGACAGCAGAGAGATATGCTTCTGCAGCTACTGCGGCACGAAGCACATAATCAAAGACGAGATCGTCAATAACACGGTCATCAACAATTACGGGAGGTCCTCGAAGGGCGTCGACGAGCTTATCGCGGACGGGAACGTCCTGCTGGGAGTGGGGCGGGACTCGGAGGCCTTGATCAAATTCCAGAAGGCGACGGACGCCGCTCCGGGCGATCACAGGGGGTGGCTCGGGTACGCGCGGGTGCAGGCGCACATGGGTAGCGATTCGGATACGCCGTACGAGACGGCATACAAGCTTGCGAACGAAAAGGAGAAAGAGACCGTCGTCAGCGAATGGATCGGGTCCATGGCCCTCAAGAATGAGAATGCCTGCCGCATGACGTACGAACTTATGATAAGAATATGCGGGGATGCCGTGAAAGAGACGGTACATTCGGTATGGGCCGCGCAGATCAAAAAGGATGTCGCCGAAAAGAAAAGATTCACGGGCACGTACCGGCTCCGCTTCTCGATCTACGGAAACTCCCTTAGGTCCGTGTCCGGCTTCTGTTTCTCCCCGTACGGCATTTTGATGATCGAATCCGTATCCGATACCCTTGATGCCGGCGAGAAGGGATTCATCGCCTCCGGGATGAGGGCCGAGGCGGACAGACTGTCGGCGGAGGAAGATAAGTTCGTCGGCGATCAGTTCACGGATAAACTCACCCACAGCCAGATCCAGCGGGCAAAGAAGGAGGCGCGTACGCGCGACGACTCCCCATATTCGCTCTACCTCAAAGGCATCGCGGACCTGAGGGCATCCGCAGAAAGACTGGGCGGGAACGGCGCGGAGGACGGAACGGCGGAAAAGAAGAAGGGCTTCTGGTCGCGCAAGTGAACGGCGGTCCGGTACGCAGACGTCTGCGGCGTGATATCCGCTGATTCATGCGTTCCTGAAGTCCGATTCGAAGAATTCCTTCAGTCTCGCGATGTTATCTTTTTGAAGATATCCGTGGAACATGTTGCCCGTCTTGTATACGCGCTTTTCGGACGCCGTTCTCAGCGTTACGCTGAACGAGCCGAGGGAGTTCCTCACATTCGCCCCGATTATCTCTTTCCTTCCGAATTTGGAGCATATGCCTAAGAACTCTCCCGTCTCCTTGTCGACGTCGAATAAGCTTAAACTGTGCCTGTTCACCGCCATTATGTAGCGGTCGGCTATCGAGAACGCTATCTGATTCCCTATCGTCCCGCCCGGGACGGCCGACGCTATGACGTTGTCCATGCATGCGATCACGATATCGTCCTTTCCGATCAGATCGATATTCTTCAAATGGTCAATGGTCTGACTGAACAATTCCTCACCTTTAGGTTATCAAGTATAGTTAGTATCATTAATATACTTTCCGTCAGTGTGGAATTCATATCATTTGCCGTATATGCGGTAAAGTATCCCGAGCACCGTCCCGCGCGGCAATATGCGGTTCAGGAACAGCAGCACGGGCAACGGCACCCTGAACTGCGAGCCGACCGCTTTGCAGCTCCTCGTCCTTTTTCTCTCCAGATATGACGATATCCTCTCCGCCGCCCTTTCGGCGCTCATGCCGTTCTGTTCGTCATTCTCCATGATCGAGACGGAATGTTCTATCCTGTTCCCGTAGAACTCTTCCCCGCTGACATTCTTTTTACGGTTCGCCGTGAATTCCGTCCTCGTGTCGCAGAGCAGTACGGTGCCCACCTGTATCCCGAACGGCCTGAGCTCCATACGGAGCCCTTCGGCGAATGCGCTGACGGCGGATTTCGTTGCGGTGTAGAACGATTGGAACGGTATCGGGAATACAGCGGCGGCCGATGATATGAATATAATCTTTCCGCGCCCCTGTTCGCGCATCCTCGGGACCGCGCGCTGAGAGCATCGGACGGCGCCGTGGAAGTTGACGCCGAATATTTTCTTGATATCATCCTCGTCCGCATATTCGGACGCGCCGCTTATGCCGATGCCGGCGTTGTTCACCAGGATGTCGATATCGGTCTCCTTTTCGAAGAACTCCCTGAACGCATCGTCCACGCTCTTCGTGTCGGAGACATCGCACGGTATGTGCCTTATCCTCGTATCGGCGGGCGCCGTCCTGCTGAACGAGTACACGATATGACCGGCGGACGCCATCCTTCCCGCGAGCGCAAAGCCTATTCCCTTCGACGCGCCTGTGATGATGACCGCCATGTTATCCTCTCGTTTGCGTATCCGCACCGCGTTAATAAATCAAACTCTCCCCCGCGGGCATGCGTTCACGTATCCTTATAAATAGGCATAACGCGATGCGCAACGCAGTAAAGGAAGGGATGGGACCCTTGGCCGTCAAAAAGATCGTATTACTTGTGGTCATACTGGCGATAGCCGCCGGAGCGTACTCATTCTATCTGTCGCAGTCCGACGACCCGGGAGGGATATACGATATAGAGGTGTCCGTTAACAATCCGGACGCCGGAACCGTATCGACATGCGGCGGCCAATGCATGAAGGGCGAGGTATTCACATGCTCCGTCCGTGCGACGGCGGACGGTTATACGTTCGACGGCTGGTTCGACGGCGACGTCCTGAGATGTTCTTCGGAAACGTATACCTTCGTGGTCGGGAAGCACGTATCGCTGGAAGCGCGCTATTCCGAAGTATCCTGCGGATCGTTCACCGTCACGCCGTCCTATGCCGTTGCCCCGGCTGTGATCACGATGACCTCCGTATATGACGATGACGTCGTCGGAAGGACATGGCTTGTGACGGACATCATCACCGGCGAAGTGCTCGTGAACAGGACGGCGGCGTGCTGCGCGGATGTGTCCTCGTCGTTCTGCGTCACCGAAGGAAGGGCCCTGCGGATAACGCATACCGCCGAATACTCCGACGGCACCTCTGTAACGGACACGGTGGTCAAGATCGTTGACGAGGTGGTGACGAAGCACTTCTCATGGAGATACCAGAAGGGCAACTGGTCCATTTTCGGATTGATCAACAACATGCCGGCCGTGTGGGACCCGCAGCTGTCGTTCGCGTGGTATTACAATTCGTTAACGTCACCGCTGCCGAGGGACAACGGATTCCACCGGATCGGAAGCTACGTCACGCATAACGATCCCACTATCAGGTCCCTTGCGCTGGACCTCAAGAGTTCCGACCCGACGATGGACGATCTCGCGCTTGCCAATTACATCCTGAAATTCGTTCAGAGCATACCGTACGAGTACGATATCGACGGCAAGGGCGTGGACGATTATTGGAAGCTCCCCGCGTAGACCCTCTGGGAGAACGCGGGCGATTGCGAGGATCACGTATTTTTATACGCCGCCCTGCTGAAATCGCTCGGCTACAAGGTGGTCCTGTACAAGGTCCACTGCTATGATACGAACAACAATTACCTCGGCGCCCATATGGCCGCCGGCATCTGCACGGTCAGCGAACCGAACGGCAACCCGTCATACGTCACCGACGGGAACGGCGACCGGTACTATTACTGCGAGGCGACGGCGGAGGTCGGCACAAGCTGGCTGAACAGCGCCAACGTGGGATTCAGGCCGCCGGGATACAACATAGCGGAAACGTACGTCATCTGACACGTGAAAATGAAAGAACGATAAATGGTTTTTTTTATCCGTCCGTCACGTCAGCAGCACTGCGAGAAGAATAAACACCGCGAACGTCACGAACGCCCCTATCGCCCCGAAGATGAGGAACTGCAGCAGGTCCTCCTTCGGTCCCTTGTAGATCACGTACAGAAGCACCCAGATCACCGCGATCAGCATGACCGCGAGCCATATGACCAGGATGAGCGCCGCCACTACGCCTATCGACAGACCCATTATGCTGAATCTGCTCTTGATGTCCAATTTCATTATCTCACACCTTCCTTTTTTCCGTATTGCGACGTGTATGTCCGCGCATGGTATAAAGTTTGACTCCGTCCTCCTCAGGGCCCCGGTGCCGTCCATGCGGCGGGCATTGTCCTGTACGCAAGGAACCATTCCGTTTCCTTCAGTATCTTATCGTCGCCGCTGCATATTATCGTCACGGTATCGTCCCCGCTCGTGACCGCGAATATCACATTCCCGTTCATCGGTCTGTACACGCCCGCCGAGTAGTTCACGATCTGCGTCGTTATGTACACTTTATCGGTATACGGCGCAATCCTGTCGATGAACTCCTGCGTCGGGAATTGGTTCGGCACCGTGGACGAATACTCCGCCGTCCCGGCGCATGTGCATATTATCACGTACTCCGGCGTTATCGCGTTTAGCAGGCTCACGTTGGACGACGTCGACGAGCCGTGGTGGCCTCCCTTGTACAGAACGCAGTGTCCGAGGCCGCCGTGATTCGCTTCGTAGTGACCGACGAGCCCCGCCTCGCCGGCACTTTCGAGATCCCCTGTGAAAAGATATTGTTTCCCGTCCTGCGTTATCATCACGCATACGGAATAATTATTCTCGGAGCTCGATTTCGCAACGTAATACGGCTGATACAGTATCTCCATCGTCAGTCCCGGCGCCAATTCGTATACGCGCTGAGCGCCGCCGGCGTTGTTGTAGCATTGCAGCGCGGTGTAATGTTCCGTGCCCTCGCCCGCGACCAGACGGTCCCTTGTGCTCTCGTAGTTCGTGCGCGTCGCCGTGGCGGTGTCCGTCCTCGGATAATCGATGATCGTCCCGATCGTGAATGCGTCAAGAACTCCCGTTGTGGTCTTTGTGCTGTAGAATCCGGCGATATGGTCCTGGTGCGCATGCGTAGCGATGACGTACTCGATGGTATCGTCCTGTATGTATCGGCTGATATAGTCTATTATCGTCGCCGACGACGACGTGCGGGAACCGGCGTCTATGAGTATATCGATCTCACCGTAATTGATGTAGATGCAGTCTCCGGTGAATTTATTCCCGAGCTCAAGGAAATGTATCGTCAGCTCCCCGTCCTCGGGCGGTTCCGCATCCACGAGTATCGCGCCTACGTCATAATTGTCATCGACGGTCAGCGTGTACGGGTTGGACGCGCCCGGCAGCCCGTCCCATTGCAGGAATTCCGTGTGGCCGGTCGGTGCGGCGCGCAGCGTCGCCTCTGTGCCGCCGAATACGTGAATATCGTTCAGGAACTCCTCCTCGGACCCGCCGATCGATATGTAGACCTTGCCCGTGCCCGTCACCGGGCCGGGCGACAGCATGAACACGTCCGGCGCGTCCGGGTCCAGGAATACGGAGCCTACGTCATAGTCCCCGTCCGCCGTAAGCACGTACGTGCTCCCGGTAAGCACCGGGAGCCCCGTCCAATATGAGAACCGCAGCGATCCGGAGGGGTCGGCGGTGAATGTCACCTCGGCGCCTTCCTCCACGTTTATCGGACCGGTGAATTCTTTCTCGATGCCGTCCACTGACACATATATCTTACCGTCGCCGTTCATCGCGGCCGGCGTGATCGTGAACTTCATCGAATATTCCGCAATAGCGAAAACCGCGCCGACCTCGATATCCGCGCTCACGGTCAGCGTGTACGTGCTGTCCGCGGCATCCGACGGCAGCCCGATCCATTTCGAGAACACCGCGGGCGGATCCGGTTCGGCGCGGAATGTCGCCTCGGTGCCTTCCTCCAGTTCGATAACGTTCGCGAATACCTCTTCGGCGCCGTCAACGGACACGTATATCGTTCCGGCCCCCGTTATCGCGCCGGGCGTGACCGTGAACATCGCCGGATCGGTGCCGGGGTCCGGTCCCGGCCCCGGCCCGGGTCCGTTATCGTCATCCGGCGCGACGAACAGAAAGTAGGCTCCCGCCGCGACCAATGCTATCACCACGAGTACTGCGACCGCTGTTATTTTCGACATGTGCATCCTCCGTACCGGTATCGTTCCGAGTTTATTTAATATCTCGCGATACGCTCCGGCATCACGAAAATTTTATATGTTCCGCTCCTATCGGAAACACTGAGACCATGACAAGAAGGACCGGCACAGTTGTCTCGGGGATCAGGATGCCCTTTATCGCACGCGGGGATGACCTTGCGGATATCGTCGTCTCGAATATCCTTGACGTATGCAAGATAACCGACACCGACGTTATCGCCGTCACCGAAAGTATCGTTGCCGTGTCCCAGGGCAATTTTGCGAGCGTCGGCGACATATCGAGGGACGTTGAAAGGAAATTCGGGAAGGATCAGCATATAGGCATCGTATTTCCGATATTGTCAAGGAACAGGTTCGTGCAGATACTCCGCGGTATCGCAGGCGGAGCGAAGAGGATAACGGTGCTTCTGAACTACCCGCAGGACGAGGTCGGCAATCCGATAATGGACCTCAAGAGGTGGAACCCTTACGATCACGTACCGGATGCGAAACAGTACACCGGAAAGGAATTCAGGAAGAGATACGGCGAATACGTCCACGAGTTCACCAAGCTCGATTATATCGAGCTCTATGAGAGCATCAGCGATAACATTGACGTCATACTGAGCAGGGACCCGGCCGAGATACTGAAGCACACGAAGAACGTGATCGCGGCGGATGTGCACACACGCGAGATGACGAAAGATCATCTGCTGAGGAACGGAGCGTCGAAAGTACTGACGCTGGCGGACATTCTGAACGAACCGGACGCGTCAAGGGGGCATAACGAAAAATACGGTCTTCTCGGATCGAACATGTTCGGGAAGGACGACGTGAAATTGTTCCCGAGGGATTGCGACAGATTCGTCAAAGCGGTGCAGGACGAGTTCTTCAGACGCGCGAACGCGAGACCGCACGTGATGATCTACGGCGACGGCGCGTTCAGGGACCCGGTGTGCGGAATTTGGGAATTGGCGGACCCCGTGGTATGTCCCGGATTCACGAAAGGATTGGACGGCTCTCCGAACGAGGTCAAACTTAAGAACGTGGTCGCAGGCGAGAAGGATAAGAAGGAGGCCCTCCGGAAGGCCATCGACAATAAGGATCACAGTACGTTATCGCTCGGAACGACGCCGAGACAATACAAGGACCTGCTGGGAAGCCTCGCGGACCTTGTGAGCGGGAGCGGCGACAAGGGGACGCCGGTGATCCTGATACAGGGGTACTTCGACAACCTGCTGAAAGAATGATGGCCTTGGACGCGGCATCACGACGTTGTGTCATTGCTTTCGATCGATCTTCAGGACGCGTTCCGCGTCCTTGAAGTGACGGTGTATGTATCTCTCGACCCAAGGTATCTCGGACGGCTCCTTTATTATCTGCATCTTTTCGTTGTTCTTCGAAAAGACCAGGATCGGCTCATCTCCGCTGTTATCAAAAACGGATGCCGCGTCGGCGATCCTTATGTATTCCTTCAGATAGTTCATTGCTTTCCCGTATCTGGAGAACACCTTTGAGCGTTCAACGTCATGACCGCCCCTCTCGACTCTTTTCTTAACCCTTTGATAGCACAGTTCCGGACTCTCCAGAGATACGAAGACAACCTGTATCTTGTAGCCTTTCGCTGCTGCCTTTTTTATGAAGTCGATCTTCCCCTGAGTGGACGCCACGGTCTCGAACCCGAACGGGACGCCGAGTTCAAGCAGGTCGTTCCTCAGATTATCACACTGTTTCATCGCAAAAAGATATCTTTCGGTATAGTCTTCGATATCATACACGAATTTTGCATAATTATCTGGATTGATTATATTGTCTCCGTAATCCTTCGCTATTCCGGACGAAGTGACGATCGAGGATTTACCGGAACCGTTCGGGCCGGCGACGACCAGTAATCTGCGATCCGACAAATGATCACTCTGTCTTTTTGTTATTGGATCTGCGCTTCTTCAACTCGGACGAGGGAACAGGATCGAATTTAGATCTGTAACTGAACTCGGAGTCCGGCCCTACCTTTGACACCTTTCTCAGAAACTCCTTTGACAGAATGTAAGGCTCTTCCATAGCAATCTGCTCGGAAATAAATCATCCACTTATTTAAGTTGTTTGAATTTACACCGGCCGCATATATCACTGACATCCGTTCCGCATCCGCGGAACCGGCGAAGATATGTTTTATTAGTCACACCGCGATTCCGCCCGCGGTGTGAGAAGTGGGAAAGAGCAAAGTGACCGTCGACGCCGGCGTCTGTAAAATGATCACAGTCATCAACGCGAGGACGAACGAGGACGGGTACGTTGAATTGGAGATAGAGAGCGACTGCCCGAACATACTCAGGATGTCGTGGGGTCTGAAACCGGAGTTCGCGTTCATGGTCGTGGAGGCGCCGATGAACAAGACGCAGATATACAAGCTCGCGAGCGAGGACATACCGCACACCGCGTGCCCGGTACCGTCGGCAATGTTAAAGGCCATCGAGATAGCCGGGGACCTCGGGATAAAGCGGGACGTTCACATCACGATCGAATGACCGTCATCATTTTTGGGCGCAGTATACCGCGAAGTTGTAGTATTTGTATACAACGTCAATAACGGAGAAGCCGCATTCTTTCAGCATGTCCAGATGCGTTATCAGCTTCGCGGGACGGTCCTCGGCGTAATACGTGGGAAGCCATTGCTCCTCGATATCTTTCTCGGGAAGGCCTTTCTCCATGAACCTGCGCCATTTCATCATGTACTCATTCTGTAACGTCCCGTTGCCGCCCAATACGATGTCGATGTTCACGAACATCCCGTTCGGCCTGAGAGCCGAATATATCTTTTCGTAAAGTCTCATCTTATCTTCGTCATTCTCGAGATGATGCAGCGCGAGCGATGAGACAATGAGATCGTGACTTTCATCGAATTCGTATTTATTCAGGTCGGCCTGTATACATTTAACGTCGGGTCCGAGCTTCTGCCTCGCGATCTCAAGCATACTGCCGGCGATGTCGACGCACGTTATCGTGATATTCGGAAAGACGTTCCTTACGGCCTTGGCTACCGTTCCGGTACCGCAACCGAGGTCCGCGACGGAGAGTTTGCTTTCCCTCGGGAATGGGATGACGGAGACCAAGGCGTCTATCATTTCGTTGTAGTTAGGGACGATCTTCTGTATCAGCGCGTCGAATATCTGCGCCTCTTCCTCGAAATGAGCTTTAACGTGATCGATCGGCATGCGTGTTCCCTCTTTCACTGCGCGTCCGCATTCGGTAATCCTTCAACCATTATTTGAATGATGACATTCGCATCAGCCGTACGGGCACCTCATCTGCGAAGTCGGCCATACCGGCCCCGCGTTGCGGCGCAAGGCGCACATGCGTCTCAAACGCTCCCAGTGCTCTCTCCCTCCGGCCGCATAGCATTTTTCTGAGGCGCTCCTTGCGGCATCGGTGATATCACACGTGTTCAGGCCGATCTCTTTGATGTAAACCCATCTGAATCTGTCGGATATCAGAAGCAATGACGCCATCAGTGCCTCGTTCTCGGTCATTCCGGGATATGACATCATCTCGGCCATCTGCCTCTCGGCCATTTCCCTGAACCTCTGCGGATGGCACAGATCCTCATCCCGGATGCCGAGCGTTCTGAGCCTGGAACATATAACGTCCAGCTTTTGGTCTGCCGTAAGCCCTTTGATCCTTTTGCGGTATTGTTCGCTCCTTCTCCTCGTTTTTACCATTGTCCCGCCTCATTCCTTTTACTGACGCGCCGTGCGCGACATTTATTATCCCTCGTAGCGCCCGAAGATGCGCACGGTAACATTCTGATCATCATCTTCATTTCAGTCGCCCCACATCGTTATTTTGATATTCTTATCGCCGTATTCGACCCTCATATACGGATTCTGCCTCACGATTGCGTATTCGTCGGCGTCCTTCATGAATTCCCATTCTTCCGGGTCGACGTATTCCTCCCTCACGTATTTTCTTACTATGCCGAAATCGGACATCATTGTGTAAAATAGCAGAAATGACACATATGAGCCATCCCGAATTCCGGAATCCATTTATCGGTATCCCTCTCCGATGTTGTATTTATGAACAACAAACAGCAAGTCTCTCCTGATCTTAGGACAGTTCACTGCATCCAAGAGTTAGCGCACACGTTTCGACTTAGGATAATTAGCGGATCCCGTAGCCTTCACAACGTTTTTACAGACCTCTTTATTGTTAACGAAATCCTTTTCCAGAAGCGTCTCATCGACACAACATTCGAATCCCCTGATCCTCTTTTCTCCGTTTCTCCAGGCTTCGAAGGTGCCCTTACTGACGTCTATGATTTTTGTCTCTGCCCAATGACCCATTTTTATCCCTCCGTCTCATTGTTCGATTCGGATGAGTTATCCATCGTCTCTCCCCCAGATGTGTATCCTGATCTTTTTCCCGTTGTCTATTACGTCCATGTATGCGTCCTGATCCACAGAACCCTCGTCGTAATCCTCTCCTTCTTCACACTCTTCTTCCCAGTCCTTTGGATCCACGTATCTCTTGTCCGCATACTTCCTTGAAACATATCCGCCGCAGTGTCTCATAAAAATCAGCAACATGAAAACGTATGAGCCGTCCCATTTTTCGAAATCTATGTCTTTGAATTCTTTGCCGATCATATATTTACGCATAACGTACAGCAGATCTGCCTTTACCGCAGGATTGTCGATTGCGTCCAGACGCTTGCGTAACCACTCCTTTTTAGGATACTTATTCGTCTGAGGGCCAAAGACGGTGTCTGGTTTTTTCTTTGCGATCACGAAATCGTCATCCGTGAGATCGCATACGGGATATCTTTCGCCCTTTATCTTGACCTCTCCGCGCCTCCATTTCTCGAATGTTTCTTTGCTCATGTACATGAAAGCGTGCTCCGATGAGCTGTTCGTCTCGAATACCGATGTTCTTACCGTTGTCTTCATTTTCTGTCACCTGCCTTGACGGGTTCGATCCCCCAGGAGCATCCCCACGCGTGTATCATCACGTCCTTCCCGTTGTCTATTATCTCAACATATGCGCGTTGCGATACGCAATCGTCGGGGCCGCTGCACGCCATCTCTTCCGGGTCCGCGTACCTCTCGTCCGCTTCTTTTCTCAGGACCGTGTCCCCCCAGAGTTTCGACATATAGTCCATGACGTCCTCGTACGTTCCGTATTCCCAATCTTCCGATTCTCTGATCTTTTTCTTTACGCTGTCGCTCATCCTTATGAAATCGCGCTCTCCGTATTCGTCGCCGAAGTTTCCCAGGTCCAGTATCACCTCGCCGCGCCTCCATGCCTCGAAAGTCTCTTTGGTGGCGCGTATGTAGCTGTGCGACGTTGAACTGTTCGTCTCGAATACCGATGATCTTAGTGTTGCCTTCATATTCATTCGCCTCGTCCGCCGGGGTCATTTGCCCCAGATGTGTATCAGTACGGTCCTTCCATTGTCTATCACTTCCATGTACGCATTCTGATAGACATAATCCCAAGATTCGTCCACATCCTCCCATTGTTCGGGATCCACGAACTCCCTCTTCGCTTCGTCTCTGGGCACATGGCTTCCGCCGGAACTTTCGTAGAATTCCACTATGCCTTCATATGTGCCGTGCTCCCAGTTTTTGGAAATAACGGGCATTATCGTATCCTTGAAATCCTTCTCTGTGTAAACGTCGTGGAAATGGCCATTCATGTCCAGTACCTTCTCCCCTCTCTTCCAAGCCTCGAACGTGTTCTTGCTCATGTAAATGAAGTTGTGGGACGCGGAACTGTTCGTCTCGAATACCGATGCTCTTATCGTCAGTCTCATTTTCATTACACCTCTTGTATCCTTTCTTTCCGTTCCTTCAGATCACGTGGTCCATCGTTCCCTTGACGGCCGCGAACATCTCGTCTATGCTGTCCGTGATCGCGTATCTCTTGTCCGATGTGCTGGATGCGGCGAATTCCTTTTTGACCAGATCCACGAACATGGTG
>JAIRTZ010000100.1 GCA_031254685.1 Methanomassiliicoccaceae archaeon | reverse complement strand
CTCTGAGCATCATCACCGATGAGCCGGTCGTGCTGCCCGAACCAAGGATGTTCCCTTTGATCTCCCCGCTGATGTCCACGGTGTTGCCGCTCCCTCCCACATAAATGAGATGGGCCGCCTCGCTGTTGCTCCCGACATTGTTGTTCCTGTCGATCGTTCCGTTGAACTCCACAGAGTTATTGTTGCCGGAGAAGGAGAATATGCCCGCGTTGACAAGCTTGTTGTCATTGATCTCCCCGTCTGACCCGAAGGTGATGTTCGACCCTCCGAGAACGAACGCCGTGCTCCGGAACGTGTTGCCGTTGATCTTACTCGCCGGGGAAAGGTGCACTTCGTACCCGTTCCCCGCATAGTTGCGGAACAGCGGCTGCGCAAGGTCGCACTTCGTTATCGATCCGTTGAAGTTGACCGTGGTCGGATAATCTGAGTGGATGTACGGGGCGATGAACGTCTTATTGTCGATCGCCGTGTTGAAATTCAATACGGCGGTGCCCTGCAGCCATATCGCTCCGAAGTACTTGTTCACTGAATTTCTATGGCTTGCGTTCGATCCCTCCACGTAGCTTCCCGGTTCAAGGTTCAGTACCCCGCCGGTCATCCTGACGGCCGACGCGCCGCCTACGTTGATTATGTTCGCGCCGCTGCCCAATGTTATCGTTGCGTTGGGCGAATATGTGGATATGACGGAATCATAAACGCGGTCCGCCCAATTCGACATCCCCGTTCCGCCGTCGTTCGGGAACGGCTCGAAATGCAACAGGACGTCCGGGTCGAGCGCGTCGTCAAGCGTTATGTTCTCAAGCGTTAACGATGCCGTGTCATTCGGATCGAGGACATTTGTGGCCACTTCGAACATTCCCGGGTTGTACGATCCTCTGTTGGAGTCCGTTGAAGTATTGAACCCGGCGCCTCTCGTTAACGTGACGCCGCTCCCGTCGCCCGTTATGGTTATGTGCTTGCTCCCCACGTATATCATACTGTACAAAGTGATGTCCGCTGTGACAACGATGACGTCGCCGTCCTGGGCGTTCGCCACCTCCGCGCGGAGGTCGGCCTCCGTCGATACGTATATGTTGTTCCCCGGTGCGCTTAAATTGTCGTCGGACGGGTTCGCGGCACAGAACAGCGCGAACACCAGTGCCGCAGCGCATACGGCGATGCAGAATCGTTTGATGTTAGGTTTTAAACTATCCATATATTGAATAAATTCAGGTTGTTTATAAATGTAATTGATATACAATTTATAGATTATATAGAAAAATAAACGTTCGGACGGCGGCAGTTCCGCCCCGGACGCCGTCATTCCGGTTTCTTCGCAACGTACGTCCCGAACACGGCGCAGGCGCCGTCCGGGTCGTCGAAGTACAACGCATTGTACGGTTCGCGCCCCTTCGGATGGAACAGAAGGCAGGCGGCGTCCATGAAGACGGTGCTCTCATAGAATTCAATGTCCGAGTACGGTATGAACGTGGTCTTCGGCTTCAGGAAGAACGTTCTCTTGTTGCGCGTCCATAAGCCCTTCTCGGTCAGCGCGTACTTGAGCACGAATCTCAGAGGCTTCTTATTCAATCGGACCGTCCGCAGGACCCCTTCCTTCAATATCCTCTCGTCCGAGGGTATCTCGATGACAATGTTCATGACGTCTTCGTTATCCATCGTTCCGCATCTCCTTTCGTTCCGTGAATCTTGGTATCGGTATTAATACTTCCGAGGACGGACGACGGAAGAAGATAATATATATCAGGCATCAGGATTCGCTTTGCACGGAGGAACGATAATGGCATACCCGACCGCGACATTCCAGGCAGTTTCGGTGCTGCTGTTCATCCATTTCAAGTCGGAGGGCGGATGTGTCGACTATCTGTCCGCAAAAAAACTGTCGGAGATGCTGAACATCCCCGCGCCAACGGTGGTCAAGGTATTGAACAGACTGAACGCCGCAGGCCTTATAACAACGAAGGAAGGCGCGAAGGGCGGAACGTTATTGGCAAGACCGATCTCGGAGATAACGTTCCTGGACGTGTTCAACGCGATGGAGCACGGAAAACAATTATTCAAGGTGCACACGGAATTCAATTTCGAATATGAATATCTGGACCGGATCAAAGAGAAAGCGATGCGCTGTCTCACCGATGCCGAGGATTCGATGAGGTCGTCGCTTGACAAAGTGACATTGCTGGACCTTCTCGAATGACCCTTCGGCAGATCCCGAATCACTAACTATATATAATGAATATATAGTATATCTAGTTAGGTGATCCGGAATGGGAACAGTGTTCATTACAGGCGCCTCATCGGGCATAGGCAGGGAGACGGCGGAATTATTCCAAAGGAAGGGATGGAACGTCATCGCGACGATGCGCAACCCGCAGGACGGGACGGAATTGGCGGCGCTTGCGAATACGAAGGTGATAAGATGCGATGTCACTGACGCTGAGAGCATTGACGCCGCCGTATCCGAGGGGATACGCGCGTTCGGCAGTATCGATGTTCTTGTGAACAACGCCGGCTATTATGCGATCGGTCCGTTAGAGGCCGCTACGGACGGACAGATCAGAAGGCAGATCGATACGAACCTGACGGGAACGATAGAGGTGACCAAAAGGATGCTGCCGCATTTCCGGGAAAGAAGGAGCGGCACGATCGTCAGCGTATCGTCCATCGCCGGCAGGGTGTCGATCCCTATGCAATCGTTATACCACGCCACGAAATGGGGGATGGAGGGTTTTTCCGAATCGCTGCACTATGAGCTTCGGCAGTTCGGCATCCGCGTGAGGCTTGTCGAGCCCGGCATAATCAAGACGGATTTCTACGGCCGTTCCAAGACGGTGCTGCAGAACGAGGTCATAACGGAATACGACGGTTATTCGAAGAAGATATTGGACAACGTCATCTCGAGGGGCGAGACGGGATCTCATCCGGAGGTCGTCGCCGAGACGATATACAAGGCGTCGGTGTCCGGCGGGAACAGGATGCGCTGGCTCGTCGGCAAATCGAAATGGATAGTCACGATGCGCAGGATACTGCCGTTCGGGCTGTACGTGAGGATCATGCGCGGCGCGATGGAGAAATGAGCGGCATCGGGGCATCGTATGGGAACGTGCATATACGTGTTCACAGGGACCGAAACTCAGGACCGCCTTGCCTCCGGTACAAGGCATATTCTTCGAAGCTGTGTTCGGCAAAAATATCGCCCGTTACGGCGGCCATCGGACAGATCCGTTTATGTGCAGATATGAGCATGCAGATCATGAGGGACACAAATGGCCAAATTATTCCTGTCTTCATATTTTTTGAAAGTAGCCGGCCTTTTTCCGGAGTTCATCGGAGAGGACTGCACGGGCAAAAGGGTCGTATTCATCCCGACCGCCGCTTTGAATGAGAGAGGGGCATTCTATATCGCCGCCGACAGGAATGCGCTCCGGAAATTAGGTATGATCGTTGATGAATTGGAGGTATCGTCAGCGTCCGAAGAGAAGATAAAGGAAAGCATCTCCGCCGCCGATTATATTTTCGTAGCGGGAGGGAACACATTCTTCCTCATGCAGGAACTGAGACGAAAAGGCGCTGACAAACTGATCGTCGAGGAGATAAACAAAGGGAAGCCGTACATAGGATCGTCCGCAGGCTCGGCGATCGCGTCCAAGGACATAGGATATGTCAGATTCATGGACTCTCCCAAAGCCGCCCCGGACCTGAACGGCGATTTCTCGGCGCTTTCGGCGATCGATTTCTGTATCGTGCCGCATTACGGCTATTTCTTTTTCAAGAGGGCCATCGAGAGGACACTGAAAGAATTCTCGGATACGCTGGACCTCAGGCCGATAAGCAACGATCAAGTTTTCGTTGTCATTGACGGGAAGGCGGAGATACAGACCAAGGTAAATAAATAAACCGAAGCAGGGCCGAAGAAAAGGAAAACGGAAAAATGTTTGGCAGGCGCCGCCGGGTCTGCTTCGCTGTCACGTCTTGAAGTCCACTTCCGTGACCCTCTTGTCGATGATCAGTTTCACAGGCAGGTCCGCATGGACGCCGGCATCGGATATCGATGCGATCACAACGTTATCGTTCTTCTTCGCGTATATCGTATACCTTCCGTCCGTGTCCGTCAGCACCGTTCCCAGCCCTCCGTTCACCGTGTACGCGACCTCGGCGTTCGGGATC
>JAIRTZ010000091.1 GCA_031254685.1 Methanomassiliicoccaceae archaeon | reverse complement strand
ATTCCGGGCGTTTATTATCTTCCTGCGGACGCCGATTGGATGGAGGGCACACTTTCACTGGATACGATGAAGATCGTTGAGAGAAGATATATGAAAAACAGAAAAGTAAAGGTGCTCGGATACTATTCCGGTCAGACCTTGATGAACATGGTGGGGCTTTCGAACCAAGTGCCTGCCGTGGATGAGATCGTGACCATGAACGAATCCACGAGGGTCAGACGGGTCAGCATCGGAAAGGCACGTTTCATACTGAGACGGGCTAAGATCGAGATCGATGAAAAGAACGCGCCGGTGATGCAGCTGCTTGAGATCTTCGATCGATATGACAAACCGCTCGCCGGATATCAGCAGGACAATCTGATCGCGCTGGCAGGCGGTAAGATCGACAGGGATGTTCTGTCGGAATGCTCAAAATATTTTCCCAGACGCGCTTTGCAGAACCTGAAGAAGTCGGAGGTGTACGATGTTCTTGCACAGTGACGGAAAAAGATTCACCGAGATCATAGATAACGTTTTCAAAGCGACCGGTGTCCCTAAGGCCCTGATAGAAAAAGACTATTTCGTAACGATATTCTTGAAACGCTTGGCAGAAAAAGAACCTCTTCTCGTGTTCAAAGGTGGTACGTGCCTGTCAAAATGCTTCAGATTGGTCAAACGGTTCTCGGAGGATATTGACATAAATCTCTTTGGAATGGAGGATCTGTCGAGCAGACGCAAGAAACAGATGAAGTATAACATCGTGGAGACAATAAACGATCTGGATCTCAAACTTTCAAACCCGGAAGACGTACGTAGCGGCAGAGACCATAACATTTACAAAGTATCATATCCGGCGGTGTCTGAGGACCCATCGTTAAAAACACATCTGGAGGTCGAAACATATTTCCTGATCGGGTCATTTCCAACCGTAAATATGGGTGTGACCTCACTCATATATGATCGTTTGAAAGAACTTGGTCTTGACAACATTATATCTGAATGTGGTCTTGAACCGTTCCAAGTTCGCGTCCAGTCGCTTGAACGGACGTTCGCGGACAAGATATTCGCCATGTGCGACTACTACATGACGGGGAAGATAAACGGGCAGTCCCGCCATCTGTACGATATTCACAAGATCCTGCCGCACATGACGCTCAACGATGATCTGAAGGATTTCATCGGGGAGGTGCGCAAGGTGCGCGAAGGGAAAAGAGATTGCCTCTCCGCGGCCAAGGATGTGTCTTTACCCGGGACGATCGATACCGTTATGGCAAACAATGCGTACAAGAGAGACTATAATGAAAGAACGGCGCCGTTGCTCTACGAAACGGTCGCCTACGCTGATATCGCGTCATCGATGAGAAAGATCGCGGATTGGCTTAGATGATATGACGCCAAGACTCATTCTTTCAGAAGCTTTTCCAGGTCCGCGACGGATACGCCCATCCTCTTCGAGACCGCGTCCATCGACATCCCTGACGATAAGAAACGGTTGATGACCGCCTTCATATTCTCGCCCACCTCGATGAGATGGCCGTCCGGGTCGTAGAAGCGTATCGAGCGCTGCCCCCAAGGCTGTTCCCTGGCGCGGTGCAGATATCTTATCTCCGGATACCTTTCCAGTTTTTTCAGAAAACCGTCGAAGTTCTCCTCTTCGAAATACAGTTCCATATTGTTGGAGTCCCTGACCATCTTCTCTTTGGGGACGCCCATGATCTTGTCGAAGTCCTGCTGTAACGATAATCCGCATGAGAATCCGACGCATAGCCCGTAGTCCTGATACACTTCCGTTCCGAACAGTTCCTCATAGAACTTCCTTGACGCGTTCACGTCCCCGACCGATATTGCGATGCCCAGATATCTCATGGTCCGTATACCGCGTGCGCCGTTTATAATATTCGGCGTTAATGTACCACGCGTACCGAGATCTTCTTGCCTCTGTACTTTTCCCTGGGAAGGTCCATCGCCATCCTGTTCGCGAATTCCTTATGAACTTCCAGGACCGACGATTCGGGGCCGACCTCTATCTTTCCTATGGACGTGTCGCGGATCCTCGCCCCCCATATGATGAAGTCAGCCAGTCCGACCTTTCCGAGACCGTCCTTCTTTCCGAGATTGACCTCGAACTTCACCATTCCGAATCTGTCCGATATCTGATCGTAATCCACCACTTTCCGTACGGTGTCCTTTCCCTCGACCTCCGGCACGTCGCGCTTGGTTATCTCCATCCCGGTGTACACAACGATCTCGCGTATGATGTACTCTTCCTCCGTCGTGACGAACGAGACGGCGATGCCTTCCTTGCCCGCCCTCCCGGTCCTTCCGATACGGTGGATGTAAGTGTCAACGTTATCCGGGACATCGTAATTGATCACGTATGCGATATCATCGATGTCAAGCCCTCTCGCTGCCACGTCCGTTGCTATGAGAATATCAATGCGGTCGTCCCTGAACGCCTTCAATACCGTCTCGCGGCGCGACTGCGACATGTCGCCGTGTATGGCCTCCGCCTTGTATTCAAGGCCTTTCAACCGTTCATCTAAAATGTCCACCATCTTCTTCGTCTGGCAGAATATTATCGCCTTCGGTTTATCAAGATCGAGGATACGGCACAATGCCCACACTTTGTTCTTCCTTCCGACGCTGATATAATACTGCTTCGTAAGGTCGAGAACAAGTTCGTCCTCCGATACCGTCACTTCCTTCGGCTTCACCATGTAGTCCGTTGCCAAACGCTTCACGTTCTCCGACAGCGTTGCGGAGAACAGCATCGTCTGCCTTCCGCTCCTCGGCATCGCCGAGAGAATATATTCAATATCTTCGATGAAACCCATGTCCAGCATACGGTCGGCCTCATCCAGTACGAGTATCTGTATCTTGGAAAGATTCAGGTTACCGCGCTGTATCATGTCCTTCACACGTCCGGGCGTTCCCGCGATGACGTCAGCGCCCTTGTTCAGTTTTGTTATCTGCCCTTCGATGGACGCGCCCCCGTATATCGCCACGCATTTGTGTCCCGAGTACATGGCCAGCTTGTTCATCTCGTCGGCGACCTGCGTTGCCAGCTCCCTCGTCGGCGCAAGTATGATCGACGTCGGTATCTTCTGGTCGGTCGGTACCTTTGACAGAATGATGGCACCGAACGCGCCCGTCTTTCCGGTGCCGGTCTGCGCCTGCGCGAACATATCGTTCCCGCTTATCCCCTCGGGTATCGATTCCCTCTGGATCGGCGTCGCTACCGTCCACCCCAATGTGTCCATTGCCTTTGCGACGCTGGACGAAACTCCTAGATTCTCAAATTCTGAAACCATCTTTATCACTGGTTCTGAAACTCACTGCCTGCGACTGCCGCAGACTCCGTTTGTAACGGTGCGCACGATTGAATACGACTATATATACATAGCACCGATAGGCGCCGTCTCGGCGCGGTAAAAACATGATACGGATACGTCATTCCAGCACGTGTATCCGAGGTAAAAACCGGATATGATAAACTTTATATTTGGCAACGGGTTCCCCAGCGTAAAGCGGATGTAGTGTAGTGGTTATCACTTGAGCTTGCCAAGCTCATAACTCGGGTTCGAATCCCGGCATCCGCACTCACTTCCTATTTTCGGACTCAGACTCCGCGCTCGGCCATCAGCACTTTGATCTCTTGTTCGTTGATCCCGACCATCGCCTCGCCGAGGCCTTCGGAGACTTCCGCGAGTATCTTCGGATCGTTGTAATGCGCGACGGCCTTCACAATGGCCGCGGCCCTCTGCGCCGGGTTGCCCGACTTGAATATCCCGGATCCCACGAACACGCCGTCGGCGCCCAGCTGCATCATCAGCGCGGCGTCGGCCGGCGTGGCGACACCGCCCGCGGCGAAGTTCGGTACGGGAAGTTTCCCGTTCTTGTGCACGTACATGAGAAGGTCATACGGTACGCGGAGCTCCTTCGCCTCCACTGATAGCTCGTCCTCTCTCATTCCCTTGATCCTTGCCATGTCGGCGTTCAGCTTCCTCATGTGGCGGACCGCCTGGACGACATCGCCCGTTCCCGCCTCGCCCTTGGTCCTCATCATCGCCGCCCCTTCGTTTATTCTTCGGAGCGCTTCGCCGAGGTCCCTCGAGCCGCATACGAACGCGACGTCGAATTTCTTCTTGTCAACGTGATATGTGTCATCCGCAGGAGACAGCACTTCACTTTCGTCGATGCAGTCGACGCCTATCGCCTGAAGTATCTGCGCTTCGACGAAGTGGCCTATCCTCACCTTGGCCATCACCGGAATTTTTACGGTAGCGCGTATCTCCCTTATCATCTTGGGATCGCTCATCCTCGATACGCCTCCGGCGGCCCTTATGTCGGCAGGGATCCTTTCGAGCGCCATTACGGCGCGTGCGCCCGCTTTCTCGGCTATCTTTGCCTGCGCCGGCGTCGTCACGTCCATTATCACTCCGCCTTTCAGTTTCTCCATCAGATCGGAATACGAGGAATACTTC
>JAIRTZ010000006.1 GCA_031254685.1 Methanomassiliicoccaceae archaeon | reverse complement strand
CATTTTTCTTTCAGATCGGGGACGTCGGCCAACACCGTCGTCCTTAGTATGGGAACGCCGATCCTCGCGTAATTGTGAACGACGAAGTCCCTCATGTTTATGATATTCTTCCGCTTTATGTCCGGCCATCGGCCTCTGAGATCGGAGGACAGACGCTTGACATGCTCGCCGATCTGTATGAGAGCATATACGCAGCTATACTGCAACGAGATGTTCTCTTCGAAGTCATTCTCACCGGAACCGTGGCGCTCGACGAGACTTTCGATGTCCTCGCAGAATTTAACAACAGTTTGCAGATTCTCGATATCTCTATCCGAACACGAGCTTGCGGTCACGCAATACCTCCTCCATCAGGCGCGGTTTTTTGTGCATGTCATTTTCGCATAACAGGTCGACCTTTGCCCCGACCGCGTCTTCGAGTTCGCCCATAAGTCCCCCGATGTCCATGAGACTGAAACTTTTGGGAACGTCTATACAGAAATCGAAATCGCTGTCCTCTCTGTTGTCCCCGCGCGCTCTGGAACCGAAGAGATACATGCGGTTCACACCATGCTTCCTGGCGATCGGCGCGACCAATCCGCACAGTTCGTCGAATGTCATCTCTCCGCACAGTGTCTTCGTCCTCTCTGAGGCCTTTTTTATCTTCATCGGCCCGGCGCTGTCCCCGCGCAGCCCTATCTCGAACGGTATCTTGTTCTCCATGAGGCAGTGACGCAGAAAGATATTGATCGCGGTGGTCATGTTCATACCGATCTCCGAGAAAAGGTCCTCTGCATCCTTTTTGAGATTTTTGTCCAGCCGTAAGCTTATGGTCATCGTCCCGGATTCGATCTTTTCATTCATGGCGGATCGATGCTGTCTTCATTATATAAAAATTTGTTTTGTATATACGCTGTATGTACATCGTATTACGGTGCAGAACAGAAAAAATGGGTTCGGGGGCGGGTAGCCCCCTATATTTCCCGGAGGGTGGTTTATTTCTTTGATCTTGACGAGGACGAGAGTTTTCCGCCTATGTGCTTCTCGTACCCGGCGAGGTCCAGGAGTCCGTGACCGGACAGCGAGAAGACGATGGTCTTCGCCTTGCGCTTCGCTTTCGCCTCCAGCGCGAGATCGATCGCCGCCTTTATCGCGTGCGATGACTCGGGAGCGGGTATTATGCCCTCGCACTTCGCGAACATGACGCCGGCCTCGAACGTCTCCGTCTGGTCGTATGCGCGCGCCGTCAGGAGCCCCTGATCGTACGCGGCGCTGAGCAGCGGGGACATGCCGTGATATCTGAGACCGCCGGCGTGTATCGGCGACGGAACGAACTCGGAACCGAGCGTGAACATCTTCAGCAGCGGCGTCATACCGCCGGTGTCGCCGAAATCGTACCTGTACTCGCCTTCCGTGAAGCTTGCGGCCGCTTTCGGTTCCGCTGCGACGAATTCACAATCTGTCTTCTTGAGTATCTTCTGCCTCATCATCGGGAACGCGAACCCTGAGAAGTTCGAACCTCCGCCGACGCAGCCGACCATGTAGTCCGGCTCGATCTCGGCCTTGTCCATCTGCAGCATGACCTCCTGACCGATGACGGTCTGGTGTGTCATCACCGCGTTCAGTACGCTTCCCAGCGAGTACTTGATGTTCGGGTCCTTCACGGCCACCTCGATCGCCTCCGTTATCGCCATTCCCAGCGAACCGGACGTCTTCGGGTCCTGCGCCAGGACCTTGCGTCCGTACTCCGTGGTCGTGCTCGGCGACGCGTACACCTTCGATCCGTACGTTTCCATTATCGTCCTTCTGAACGGCTTCTGGTCGTAGCTGACGCGCACCATGTAAACGGTACAGTCGATGTCGAACATGCTTGACGCGAGAGCGAGCGCCGAACCCCATTGTCCCGCGCCGGTCTCCGTCGTTATCGTATGGATGCCGTCCTTCGCGTTGAGATATGCCTGCGCTATCGCGGAATTTCCTTTGTGGCTTCCCACAGGGCTCAGGTCCTCGCGCTTGAAGTATATCTTAGCCGGCGTCTTCAGGGCCTTCTCCAGATTGACGGCCCTCTGCAGCGGGCTCGGTCTGTTGAGCAGCATGTATTTCTCGCGAACCTCGGTCGGGATCGGTATGTACCGCTCCATGGACATCTCCTGCTTGATGAACGATTTGCAGAAGATCGGTTCCATGTCCTTTGCGGTCACCGGCTGTTTCGTTCCGGGGTGCAGCGGGGGAACGATGTTCTTCAGGTCCGCCGCGATGTTGTACCATTTCTTTGGAATTTCTTCAGGTGACAGGGTCACGCGAAAGTCTTTTTTAATTGCCATGTTAAAACCCATTTAAAAATGAGTATATTAATATGATGTGCACTGATGTACGATTCTGTACATCTTTATAACAAGCGGTTATTCGGCCGCCAGGCGATGACCGGACAATGCGCGGATCCGCCGCCCGCCCGAAAGCCGGGGGCCGGCGGAACGCGGGACTGTGCCTTTGACAGATCCCCGACGGTTCCGTTGCTACCAATTGTTCGTATTCATAGCAATGTTTATATAGAAGCGATAACAAATAGGCTCCGAACGAAAAAATAGGAAAGCTGAAAGGAGGTAAGAAATATGGCAAGGGACAAAGCGTTAAAGGTGGCCGAGCTCAGATCGGGCGAGGCAGGAAGGGGCGTCACGAGGATCGATCCGGCATTGATGGACATACTCGATCTGAACGTAGGCGACATAATACAGATACACGGGAACAAGAAAACTGTTTCCAAAGTACTCAAAGGAGATTTTGAGGATGCCAACAAAGGGCTCATAAGGATGGACGGTTCCACGCGGCGCAACGCGGGAACGAGCATCGACGAGCGTGTGGACATCAAGAAAGTGGCCGCAAAGAATGCGGCGAAGATAACATTCTCGCTGGCCGAGAACGTCAAGCTCCAGGGGGCCGAGGATTACCTGAGACAGGTGTTCGAGGCGCGCGCGTTCTCGAAGGGGGACATAATCTCGCTGAGCCTCATGGGCAACAGGATAGATTTTGCCGTGACTTCGTTCACACCGGCGGCGGACGCCGTCATAATGACGCCGGAGACCGTCGTGAAGATAAGCGACAAACCGAGTAACAAGACGGGTGACATACCGAAGGTGTCCTACGAGGACATCGGGGGACTCGGCGACGAAGTGAGGAAAGTACGCGAGATGATCGAGCTTCCGCTGAAGCATCCCGAGCTGTTCAAGAGGCTCGGCGTGGAGGCGCCGAAGGGCGTCCTGCTCCACGGTCCGCCGGGTACCGGAAAAACTATGCTGGCGAAGGCTGTCGCCGGGGAGACGAGCAGCAACTTCGTATCGATAGGCGGACCGGCGATCATGAGCAAGTTCTACGGCGAATCGGAGGAACGTCTGAGAGAGATATTCAAGGACGCCGAGGAGAACGCTCCGAGCATTATCTTCATCGACGAGATAGATTCGATCGCACCCAAGCGCGACGAGGTCTCCGGCGAACAGGAGAGACGCATCGTTGCGCAATTGCTTGCGCTGATGGACGGTCTCGAGGCGCGCGGGAAGGTCGTCGTCATAGGGGCGACGAACCGCCCGAACGCGCTCGACGAGGCGCTGAGAAGACCGGGACGGTTTGACCGCGAGATCGAGATAAGCATACCCAACAGGGACGGAAGACTGGAGATACTGCAGATCCACACCCGCGGTATGCCGCTCACCGATGACGTCGATCTGGAAAGGCTTGCGGACCTGACGCACGGTTACGCGGGCGCTGACCTTTCAGCACTCACGAAAGAGGCTGCGATGGCCGCGCTGCGCCGCCTGCTGCCCGATCTGGACCTTGAGGATGACGAAATTCCGTTCGAGACGCTGAACAGGATAAACGTGAACAAGGAGGACTTCAACGTCGCATTGAGGGAGATGCAGCCGTCGACGATGCGCGAGGTGCTCATCGAAAAACCGCGCGTATATTGGGACGACATCGGTGCGCTGGAGACCGCGAAGCAGGAACTGAAGGAGGCGGTCGAATGGCCGCTGAAATACGGGAAGGTGTTCGAGCACATGAACGCCAAACCGCCGAAGGGCATACTGCTCTACGGCCCGCCCGGCACCGGGAAGACGATGCTGGCGAAGGCCGTCGCGACCGAGAGCGAAGCTAACTTCATCTCCGTCAACGGTCCCGAATTCCTGAACAAGTGGGTCGGCGAAAGTGAGAAGGCGGTCCGCGAGACGTTCAGGAAGGCGAGGCAGGCCGCGCCGTGCGTGATATTCATGGACGAGGTCGATTCGATCGCCCCGACGCGGGGAGGCGGGGACGACAGCAAAGTGACCGAGCGCGTGATATCGCAGATGCTCACCGAGATGGACGGCCTCCAGCCTCTGAACGGCGTGGTGGTGATCGCGGCGACGAACCGTCCCGACATCATCGACCCGGCGCTGCTCAGACCCGGAAGGTTCGACAAGAGCATACTGATCGGCCCTCCGGACAAGGAATCGAGAACATCGATCTTCGGGATACACACCAAGGGCAAGCCCCTGGATGACGACGTCAGCATCGCGGAGCTCGCCGAAAGGACGGAGGGGTGCACCGGCGCGGATATCGCGGCGATATGCAACGAGGCGGTGATGACCGCCGTGCGCAACCTTGTCGCGAACGGCAAGATACCGACGGACGATGAGCTCAAGGCGTGTAAGGTGAAGATGGAATTCTTCGTCAAGGCGATCGACAAGTTCGGTCCGTCCGCGAGAGAGGAGCTCGGGAAGTACACGGGACTGTACGCGTGAGAACAACGGGGCTTCGGCCCCTATACCTTTTTTTGATGCCCGATGCCCGTACCGGGGATGTTTTCAATGATACAAACGTTCAAAGATATAAATAGAAGAATTAACACTTTATCCACCATGGGCAGAGAGGAGCTGATAAACGCCACGCGCGGGATACTTACGCGGGCCGGCTACAGCGTATCGTCTCCGCTGAACATGAGAAGCGTGTGTTTCGACATCGTCGGGCGTAAGAAAGATTCGCTTCTGATCATCAAAGTTCTGAGCAACATCGACGCGTTCTCGAGGGAGAACGCGGACGAGATGAAGATACTCGCGGAAGCGCTCGGGGCAAGCCCGATCCTTATCGGCGAACGCTCAAGCGCGGGCGCGCTTGAGACCGGTATCGTATACACGAGGTTCAACATCTCAATAATTTCCAACGAGACGTTAACGGACCACCTTTTGGACGAAGTTCCGCCGTTCATATTCGCCGCCCCCGGCGGACTGTATGTGAAACTGGACAGCGACCTTCTGAAACACCTGAGGGAAACGCGCGGGCTGAGCTTGGGAACGCTCGCGGAGACCGCCGGAGTGTCGCGGAGAACGATACAGATGTACGAGACGGGGATGAGCGCCATGATAGACGCGGCGATACGCCTGGAGGAGTTCCT
>JAIRTZ010000136.1 GCA_031254685.1 Methanomassiliicoccaceae archaeon | reverse complement strand
TCTCGGTGAATCTTTTTCCGTCACTGTGCAAGAACATCGTACACCTCCGACCTTTTCAGATTCTGTAAAGCGCGCCTCGGAAAGTATTTTGCACATTCCTTCAGGACCTCTTTATCAATCTTGCCGCGCGCCAGTGCTATGAGATTTTCCTGTTGATATCTTGCAAGCGGTTTGTCATATTGATTAAAGATCTCAAGCAGCTGCATCACCGGCGCGTTCTTTTCATTGATCTCGATCTTGGCCCGTCTCAGTATGAAACGTGCCTTTCCGATGCTGACCCGTCTGATCCTCGTGGATTCGTTCATGGTCACGATCTCATCCACGGCGGGCACTTGGTTCGAAAGCCCAACCATGTTCATCAAGGTCTGACCGGAATAGTATCCGAGCACCTTTCCTTTTCTGTTTTTCATATATCTTCTCTCAACAATCTTCATCGTATCCAGTGAAAGTGTGCCCTCCATCCAATCGGCGTCCGCAGGAAGATAATAAACGCCCGGAATGTCCTTCATCAGTGTTCCGTCCTCGCAAAGGAGCCTGATCAGCTGATAGACGCTCGACTGGGAATATTCGCTCCATGCCTCCGCGATGTCCTTAACGAATATCGGCTCGTTCCTTCCGAACCGTTCTTCCAAACGTTCGGCAAGCTCTTCGGTCACTATCTTTACCCGGCGCATATCTCCACCTTATATTTGCAGTGATTTCTACAATGTATATAAAGTTATTTCTACGCATAATTCAATTTAATCATTCGCTTAATTATATTATTATTTGCGTTATAATTATATTGATATCTATGATAATTCCGCCGGCGGCAGAGACCGTACAGAGAACGGCGATGCTTAAGGTCCGTCCGGTGTTCACGGCTCTATCGCAACAAGTATCCCGCGGACCTGTATCGTTTCGACCTGTTTCCCATGGAGCATCAGACGTTTCTCCGGCTCGAGGAACTCTTTTGTCAGGACGACGGTCTCGCCGTCAACGCTTATCGTCAGTTTCCCGGCCTCCAGCGCCTTCGCGGCGGCCTTCGGGTCCATACGCGCGACCTCGGTGACGATGGATTTCGCAAGGCCCTTGAACGCCGGCCCGAGCTTCGAGTGTATCGGCCTGATCGAGACGACATCTTCGGTGATGTCTGCCTTCTCGGCGATCTCCAGACGTTTCGCCTTGATCGTTTCTATGATGTCGTCACGCGCATCGTTCAGCACCGCGGCGTTGCCTATAAGCTCCACGAGATTCAGTTCGGCGTTCAGCGGCATCTTCTTTTCCGATTTCCAGGTGCGTATCGATGCTATCACGTCCTTCAGGACATCCCCGGCGGCCTCCGCGTCCTTGTCGTCAAGCACAGGCTCGGGCCATGCCGACACGTGCACGCTCTTCGAACCCTCGAATGCCCTGAAATGCTCCTGATACACATCCTCCGTGATGTGAGGCATGAACGGCGCGATCAGTTTTATGCTCCCGAGGAGCACAGTGTACAGCGTATACCGGACGGCGTCATCCTTCCTCGCCTTGACCATCTCTATGTAATGGTCCGCAAGCTCATGCCAGATGAAGTTCTCCGCGTCGCGCATCGCTTTGTCGAATTGGTATGATCCGAAGTATTTTGTCACAGAGTTCACGACATCCGAGAACCTGCTCAGTATCCACTTGTCGGATACTCTGAGCTTCGACGGTCTCTTCGGTTTGGAGTCGAATCTCGGTCCGACGAACTTTCCCATGTTGAATATCTTGTTGCAGAGTTTGCGTCCGCGTATCACGTCCTTCTCCCTGAAGGCGTGGTCTATGCCCATTGAGCACGTTGCCGCGTAATATCTTAACGAATCGGCACCGTATTCCTCGATTATCGGTATCGGATCGATCACGTTGCCGATGGACGAGTGCATGGGCGTCCCGTCCGGCGCCATGATGAACCCGTGTATCATTATATCGTGCCACGGCACCGACGACGTTATCTGCTCGCTCCTCAGCATCGTGTAGAACGCCCACGTTCTGATGATATCGTGCGACTGCGGCCGCATGGACATCGGGAACATCTTCCTGAACATCTTCTCGTCCCGCTGCCAGAACGTGTTGTACAGCGGAGAACCGGACGAGTCCATCCACGTATCGAAAACGTCGGTGCATCCGATCAGCTTTCCGCCGCATTCGCAGTTCGGTACCGGCGGTTCGTCCTCCGTCGGATCGACGTAGCATTGTTCCTCCTTCGCAACGACGGCCTTTCCGCATTCCTCGCATTCCCATATCGGGACGGGCGTTGCGAATATCCTCTGCCTTCCGAGTATCCAGTCCCATTCCAGCGAGTTCACCCAATCCTGTAACCTTATCTTCATGAACTCGGGGTACCAGTTCATCTCATCCGCCCTTTTGAGGACCTGCTTCTTGAACTCGAGCGTCTTCAGGAACCATTGCGGGACCTGCAGGAATTCGATGGGGGTGTGGCATCTCCAGCAGATCGACACGTTCTGTGCGCTGTCCTCCTGTTTTACCAGAAGGCCGGCACCTTTCAGGTCGGCTATGGCCGCCGCACGTGCGTCCTTGACCGCCATTCCCCCGTACTTGCCGGCGAGCTCGGTCATTTTTCCCTTTTCATCGATGCCCTTCTCCATTTCGAGCTTGTACTTCATCACCCATTCAAGGTCGTCCTTGTCACCGATGGTGCATATCATGACCGTTCCGGTACCGAAATCAGGGTCCACCTTTGGATCGGCTATGACCTTCACCTTGCGCCCGTACAACGGCGTGATCACCTGCTTCCCGATCAGGTGCCTCTTGGCAGCATCGTCCGGGTGCACCGCCACGACCTTGCACGTGCAGAGCAGCTCGGGCCTCGTCGTTGCTATC
>JAIRTZ010000111.1 GCA_031254685.1 Methanomassiliicoccaceae archaeon | reverse complement strand
ATCACCGGCGGTCACGAAACCTGCGCGGGACGTTCTTGCCGCATCGATAATAACGTCATCCTCCTCCACCTGCGCCCGGTGAAGCACTTTGATCTCTCTGCCGAGGACCTTCTCCAATTCCTCGGCGCCGGTGTCCATCAATACGGACGTATAGAATTCAGCGAAGATGATATCGCATTCGCGTAACGCCTTCAGCGCCCTCACGGTCATCCCGTCGGTGCCGCTCAGTCCGAGGCCTACGAAAATAAGTCCGTTCATCGAAAGTCCATGGAACAACTCATTTAAATTATTTACATGGGATCATATGAATCTCGCCATCTGATTCAGGTCTTTGTCCGGGTTCTTACCTATCGGCCGGAAATCGTGCGATCTGTAATAATCGATCAGTTCATCCCTGCAGTCAAGACGCACCATGCGGCATCCGAACATATCCTTTCCTACGAAAAATGATCTTATCGCCTCGTCAAGCATCATTTTTCCGGAACCGCGTTCCGCATGGTCCGACCTCGCCAACTGTCCGATAAGATATGCCTGTGCCACATTATCCTTCAGATTCATCAGTTCGATGACATCCTCGTCAAGATCGGCGACATCCACGCTCAGACACTTCAGGGCCAGCGTAAAATATCCCAATATCGCATCAGCGTCAGTATCTATTGCCACATATGTCCGCGAGATATCTTTCTTTTCGTGCCTCACGGCGATCTTCTTGAGGAAATATTCACTATCTTTGTTACGAGAGCATTTGAATTTCGACAACAACAACGAAAGTTCGTCTTTATTCATATCGTTCATCAATTTGTGTAATTTGTATATCTCCACGCTCATTAGATCCACCTAGTTCACACTATATCTCAGTCATTGCGAATCCTTTTTTCAGAGCCGGAAGGGATCTTATTCGATCGGCCCTTCATCTTCCGTCAGTTCAAGGCGTTCCCTTCTCATCCTCTCTTTGGTCTTTGCGATGAATTCCTCCAACCAACTCGGATTGTTCCTAAAGAACTCTTCCTCTGTCTCAAACGACTCCAGAACGCTTGGTTTCTCGATCCTAAGAACCTTTTTCGCCTCGGCCCTCCAAACCGCGGCCTCCAGATTCCTGGCCTTTTCGGGTGTATCGATGACCATCATCTCGTCGAAGGATTTTGTCGCCATTTTTATTCACTGGGTTCCCAACTATCTTAACTATATTTCAAGCTTGGCAATACAGTTACATTAACCGCCTCATTCCCGCGAGGGGCCACGGCGCATTAATATATCCCGTTTCGATAAACGAATCAATGACGTTGTGCATCAGGGTCCCGAAGGCATCCGCCGAGGATGTGAGAAAACGATTGATATCATCCGGGATACTGAACACGGCCGCGAAGATAAGGACGGATGAGGACAGCATACTCATTCCGATATTGTCCGACTCCTTTGAGAACTATGATGTCACGGACGCTGACCTCGAACCTGTGCACAGGGAAGAGACGGATTACAGGAACATCGCCGATGTTCCCGATGAATTGAAGGAACTTCTTCCGAACTCGTACGATGTGATAGGCGATATCGCCGTCGTGAAGTTCCCCGATGAACTGATACCGTATGCATCCCCGATCGGCAACGCATTGCTGAGGACGCAGCCGTCGCTTCGGGCGGTCATGATGGACCTCGGCGTGAAGGGGGAGCTGCGCGTGAGAGAGATAAAGATGATCGCCGGCGCCGGAACATCAGAGACGCATCACAAAGAGTTCGGGGTGACGGTGATCGTCGATCCCGCGAAGGCGTACTTCAATCCGCGCCTTTCGACGGAGCGCATGAGGATCGCGTCGTTAGTGAGGGACAACGAAACGATCATAGACATGTTCGCCGGCGCCGCCCCGTTCCCGCTGGTGATATCAAAGCATTCGAGGCCGTCCGTGATCTATTCGATCGATCTGAATGACGATGCCGTTGAATTTATGGAACGTAACATAAAACTCAACAGGATGAAGAACATAATCGCAATATGCGGCGACTCGTCCGCCGTTATCAAAGAGCTGCCGCCGGCGGACCGCATAATAATGAACCTTCCGCACAGTGCGGACGCGTTCCTTCCGGACGCGCTGTCGAATCTTAAGAAGGGCGGGACGGCGCACATGCACAAGATAACGGAACGCGCAACGTCCCCGGAGTACGTATCGGAGCTGGTCGCCGCAATGAAGGAAAAAGGATACGCGATACGCGTTGACCGTATGGCGGAACTGAAGACCTACTCGCCGACCATGAGCGTCTATGTCCTCGATATCGTGAAAGAATGAGCCCTCGGCGTGCGGACCGATATAAAAGGTATGCAAAAGATTATATATGGCGATATAGATTAACTATATGGTTGGATGATATATCCACAATAAAGCTCAATACCCTCCTAAACAACTTTGGTCACCACATAACAAACATCTTCAAACAGTTTGAACTGATCTTCCGGGAACGCGGTCCCGGAAAGATCACTATTTTCACTTCTTCGGCGCCAGCGTCACGCCGGTCTGTCCCTGATAGTTGCCGCTCCTCTCCCCGTAACTTTTGTCGGCGGTCGTATGCAGCGATTCGAAGACCATTTGGCAGAAACGTTCCCCGATCGGTATCCCGACAATATCGTCGGACGCATTGTACGCACCGAGCGTGAGCGTTCCCTCGAAGCCCGCGTCTATCTTACCGAACGCGCCCATTACGCCCTTTCGGATCCACGTCGTCCTCAGCCAAAGCTGCGCGCAGACATCCGACGGCATCCTTACCCGTTCGATGGTGGACACATAGAACATCGTCCTCGGCGGTATGGACGCAACGCCGTCCTTTATCAGGCCGTCCCTTCCGCGTATCGATATCTCCGATATCCTGAGATCATAACCGTTCGGCGTCTGGCCGCGCTCGTGATAATCGGTTATGCCCAGCGTCCCGTTCTTCATACGTTCCAGTATATCTTTGTCGGATAGGATGCACATGGCCACGCTAACGTGTTCATCGTATATCTTTCGTTTGCCGCCGCCGCACGGGTCACTTCAGCTTTGCTATCTTCTCGGCGAGTATCTCCGTGATGCGCGGATCATCGCCTATCGGGGACGCATACTTCACCGTGACCTTCTTCCCGCATATCTCGGCAACGCCTCCGGAGCTGTTCGGCGGTATCCCCAGCTTCCCGGGGATGTCCTCGGTGAGGTGGACGCCGGACGCGATGAACAGCGGTAACGCATAGATGACATCCACGCCGTCCTTGACCATCCTTTCCAGCGTCTCCTCTATCAGCGGCGCCGACGTTTCGTTGAATCCTATGTAGACGTTCTTGAAACCCTTCTCCTTAAGGCGCTTCGCGTGCAGCTCCATTATGTCCCGGTTGTAGTTCAGCTTCGAACCGTGCCCTATTATCAGTATTCCTTCTTTCGCCATATCATCGGTCTCCTTTCACTTTTTATTGTCACCAGTATCCGCATCAGACCTCGCCGTGTCCGTCACGGCCGGTACGATCGCGTCCTCGTCGTATGAATAGATGAACTTCCCTCTCGGCCCGTCGACTATCTCGCAGTCCACGTTGTAGACGTCCTTGATCATCTTCTCCGTGATCACTTCGTCCGTCGACCCGAATTTGTACACCGTCCCGTCCTTCAATGCCATAACTTTATCAGAATAATTCAGCGCCAGATTCAGATCGTGCATCGCCATCACCATGCTCGCCTTCGTCTCTTTGACGAGGGAGCGCATCATCTTCAGCGTATCCAGCTGATTCCTCAGGTCAAGCGCGCTCGTCGGCTCGTCGAACATGTAGAACCGCGGGTTCTGTGCCAGCGAACGTGCAAGCGAGACCCTCTGCACCTGTCCTCCCGAGAGCTCGGACACCATCCTGTCATAGAGAAGCCCCACCTTCATCTTCACCATTGCGTCGGCCGCGATATTGATGTCCTCGGTGGAATACGACCATTCGGTGTACGGTTTCCTTCCGATAAGGACGGTATCGTACACCGTCGAATGGCCGAAGAACATCGTCGTCTGCGGTACGTATCCCACGATCTTCGCAAACTCCTTCCTGTCCATCTCCAGGATGCTGACGCCGTCTATCGTTATCGTGCCGCTCCTCGGCTGGAGTATGTTGCACATCGTCTTGATCAGAGTGGACTTTCCCGAAGCGTTCGGTCCGAGTATGGTGACCACCTCCCCGGGGTCCACATGGAAGTCGATGTCGCGTATCACGGTCTTCTTGCCGTAACCCTGTTCCACGCCCTTCACTTCAAGCCTCATACTCTCTGACTCCATTTCTTGTTGCTTATCATCCAGATGAAGAATATGCCGCCTACGAGATACAGCACAATACCGATCGGCAATTCTCCGGGCCGTATGATCAATCTGCAGAACAGGTCCGATATCGCAAGTATCACAACGCCCATCAGCCCGGCAGCGGGCATGAGATAACGTGAATCGTTACCGATGACCATCCTGCATAAATGCGGCGCCATGAGTCCGATGAATCCGATCACCCCCGTGAACGCGAGGCATGCGGACGCTACCAGCGTGCATATGATCAATCCCCTTTTCCTAAGTTCCTGGACGTTAACGCCGAGGTTCGCGGCCACCTCGTCGCCGGCCGCCAGCGCGTTAATGTCCATGGACATCTTGAAAAGATAGATGCTGCAGATGATCACGACCGGCAGCAGCAGTATTATGGCGCCCCACGAGGCGCCCGCCATGCTGCCCATCGTCCATAATGTTATCTCCCGGAGCTGCGCGTCATCCGAGATATATTTCGTTGCCATCAGCCCCGCTTGGAACAGATAGCTTATCACAACACCCGCGAGTATCACCATCGACCGCGAGACGTGGCGCCCTCTCGCCAGTAAAAGGATTATGCCGATGCTGACCATCGCGAACCCGAACGCGAACACGATCCTTATGAGGTCGTCGAACCCGAACTTTATGCTTCCCAGAAGGAATGACGTGGTCATCGCCCCTCCGAAGAGCGACGAGCCGATCACGATGGCCATCGCCGCCCCGAATGACGCCGCCGTGGAAACACCGAGCGTGAACGGGCTTACCAACGGATTTCTCAGCAGGCCCTGCATGATCATCCCCGCAATGCCCAGGCTGAACCCCGTCAGCACGACGAGGAGCATCCTCGGCAGTCTGCCCTGGAGGATGAAATCCGAATAGTAATCCTTGGACGGGCCGCCGACGATGCCCGGCAGGATGGCGTGGCCGAACGCCCTGAGAGTGTCCATAATAGGGATATCGACGGCGCCGAGGCCTATGCCCACGAAAAATATAACTAACGCAACGACTAAAAGCAGCAGGATGAACATCAGTCTTTTCCGGACCGACGCCTGATATTTTCCGACGAAGGTGTCCTCATCTATCCGGTTCCTGATGAGGTCTATCAGTTTTTTCTTTCTCTCTTC
>JAIRTZ010000107.1 GCA_031254685.1 Methanomassiliicoccaceae archaeon | reverse complement strand
CAGCGGGTCCGTTATCTCGCGCGTCTCCTCTTTGAAAAGCAGATATACGGGGGTCCCGTCCGGCGCCATGTACATCTTCTTCACTGTCCCGGGCACCGAGAGTGCCTGCGCCTCGTCCGGGTCGAACGTCATTATGACGTCCGCGCCTGCGAACGACAACGATGCCGATGGTATCAATCGCAATCCCGCCTCCGTGCCGGGGAATCCCGACAGCAGCGTTTCGAAATACGATCCCGTTCCGGCCGGGAACGCCACGTTGATCTCGCGCTTCTGAGCGTTCAGCCATTCTGCGAACAGACCGGCCATGCCGTCCGCGCCCGTCTTGAAGTAGACGAACACCGGGCCGTCCGGCGTGGATATCCATATTTTGCTCACGCCCGCCGGCAGGGTTGAGATATTCGAGGTCATCACCAGATCGGCATCGCCGAACGTCAGTGCCGGGGATGCCTGTGCCGCTGTCATCACGGATGCGTTCGTGAACGCCTCGAATTGTCCGAATATCGTTGTCATGCGGTCGAGCATGCCCGCCGCTATCTTCACGCGCACCTTGATCGGCTCTGTGAAGAACGTGTCCACGAGATAGCTCATCAGGGGCTGCGCCTCTTTCACGAAGAATATGAACACCATCGTCCCGTCCTGCATGATGATGACGCGTTCCCCGATGTTCTCCTCGGGTATCTCCGCGGATGCCAGGCGGGCCGGCGACATGTCGTCGCTCGTGGTCATAAGCATGTCGGCCTCCGTGCCGAACTTGAGGTCGTCGGTGACCGATATCTTCAGTCTCACGTTGGTGTTCTTCTCGAACTCCTTGAAAAGCACCGCGGCGCCGACCTTAAGGTCCTCCGACACCATGATGAAAACGTCCTGTATCTGGTTCAGCGCCCAGTTCATCAGGTCTCCCGCTATCCCGTCTGTGAGATTCACGTCAAAGAACACAAAGACCAGCGTTGTCCCGTCCGGCATGACCATTGCCCTTTCCGCTATATCCTCGGCGGGAAGGTCGCCCGTCGCGAGCTTCGACGCGGACATCTGCTGCGTTGTCATGATCATATCGACGTTCCCTTCGAACGACGGCGGATCGCTGCCGTCGTATGCGGTTATCAGAAGATTCGAGTTGGTAAATGATCCGAATCCATCGAACATCGTTCTGATCTCGTCCTCGATGTCCGATGAGACCGTTATGTTTATGTCCTTCCCGGGGTCCTTACTGTCCAGTAGGATAACCGACCCGGATATGCAGATCATCGCTGTCACCGCGACCGCGATGGCTACCAGTATCTTATCGCTGACCCTGGCCACAATTTCCGTTACTATATCTCGAGATTATATCTATTTTGTCAATATTTTATATATTAAATATATACGCCCCATATTTTCTATGGATAAATATTTAATACTCCCTGTCTTCACAGATAACTATGGACATAAGAAGAGTTCAGATGACCGGCGGTTCGTCGTTCATCGTAACGCTGCCGAAAGAATGGGCAGAATCCATAGGTCTGAAGAAGAACGACCCTCTCAGACTGAGCCCCCAGCAGGACGGAAGTATAATCATAACGTCGGCCGACACCGATACGCATTCCACGTACGTCACGAAGATGATAGACGTGAACGGCCTGACCGATCCGGACCTCATATTCAGGATGCTGGTCGGCGCTTACATGTCGGGTTTCAGCCTGATCGAGGTCGTATCCTCGGCGAGGCTGAGCAACACCGTGCTGGACGTGGTCGGGAGAATGACGCAGATGGCCATCGGTCTCGAGATAATCGAGGAATACGACAGCAAAGTGGTACTGAAGGACCTTGTCGACCCCTCGGAAATGAAGATGGGCAAAAGTCTTGAGAGGATGCGCGTCCTCGTGAGGAACATGATGGCCGACGCATCATCGGCGCTCAAGAACGACATGATGTCCCTCGTGGACGACATAATCGCAAGGGACAGCGATGTCGATCGGTTGGCCTGGCTCATTACGAGACAGACGAACATGTTCCAGCGTGACGTCGGACTGCTGAAGAAGATCGGCATGGACCATTCCGAGATAACGATGAACTATACGATAAGCAGGTTCGTCGAGCGGATAGGCGACCACACCGTTGCGATCTCCGACAACTCGCGCCATCTGATAGGCAACCCGGAGTTCAAGGACACCAGGGCCGAGGCGTCCAGGCTTTGCGACCTGGTCGTCGCGATGTTCATCAAATCGCTGGGGACCGTCGGCAGCAACGACCCGAAGGTCGCAAGCGACTGCGTCAACGAATCGCGCGAACTCGGCGAGGCGGCAAAGAGCCTGAACAAGTACGGCGTCGGCAAGGATTACGATGTGGCGCTGGCGATCAACCTGATCACCGGAAGTCTGAGGCGTATATGCGAATATTCCATGGACATATCCGAGCTTGCGATAAACGCCATAATGGGAAGGGACGACAAGAAGACGAAGAAATGATCTTACGCCGTTTCGAACTGGCTGTTGTAAAGTTCGGCGTAGAACCCTTTCCTGGCCAGCAGTTCGTCGTGAGCGCCGCTCTCGACGATGTCGCCGTCCCTCATCACGAGTATCATGTCCGCGTTCTTGATCGTTGAGAGCCGATGCGCTATTATGAATGATGTGCGGTTCCTCGCGAGGTCGTCCATCGCCCGCTGGACGATGCGCTCGGTGCGCGTATCGACGGAACTTGTGGCCTCGTCCAATATCAGCAGCGGGGAGTCCTTGATGATCGCCCTCGCTATCGTCAGCAGCTGCTTCTGGCCTTCCGACAGGCTCGCACGGTCGTTAAGCACCGTATCGTAACCGAGCGGGAGCGTCTGTATGAAATGATGCAGTCCGACCGTCCTGCACGCATTGACGACGTCCTCGTCGGAGACGTCCCGCTTCGAATATATGATGTTCTCTTTGATCGTCCCCTCAAAGAGCCAGGTGTCCTGAAGCACCATGCAGAACTGCTCGTGGACGTCCTCCCTCCGGACCTCGTTTATCGGGATGCCGTCCAACAGGATCTCGCCGCGCTCTATCTCGTAGAAGCGCATCAGCAGATTGACTATCGTCGTCTTTCCGGCG
>JAIRTZ010000044.1 GCA_031254685.1 Methanomassiliicoccaceae archaeon | reverse complement strand
CTCATTGCCATGACCGGCACCGAGCGGCAATTCGCGGACATCGTTCCTCTCCCGCGGACATGATTATAATTACGGAATACGTCCGTCTGACCGCCACCTTTAAGAATTGTTCGTATATCCGAGTACAAGTGATAAAATGGTGGACGAGGCAGCCGTAAAGAGGGCTCAGGAGCACTTCGGGAAGCTTTTGAAGAAGCAGATGGAAAGGATAGACAGGATGAACGCCAACAAGGACGTCACCGACCTTTCGAAACTGAAGAAGATAGTGATCGGCGTGTGCGGCGGTGACGGCATCGGACCGTACATATGCAATTCCGCAAGGATCGTCATGGAACATCTGCTCGCGGACAGAATAAAAAGCGGTAATATCGAGGTGCGCACGATAGACGGGCTTACCATTGAAAGACGTGTGGAGGTCATGAAAGCCATACCCGACGATACGCTGGCCGATCTCAGGAAATGCCACCTCATACTCAAAGGTCCGACCACCACCCCGAAGAAGGGCGACCCGTGGCCGAACATCGAGAGCGCGAACGTCGCGATGAGAAAGGAATTGGATCTTTTCGCCAACGTCCGTCCCGTCAAAGTTCCCGAACTCGGGATCGATTGGATATTCTTCAGGGAGAACACCGAAGGGAGCTACGCATTGGGAAGCGACGGCATAGATGTGAACGACGACCTTGCGATAGACTTCTGCGTTGCCACAACGATCGGCACCGAGAGGATAATACGCGCAGGCTTTGAGCACGCGAAGAGAACTGGACTGAATTATGTGTCCCTCGTTACGAAGGCGAACGTCGTGAAGACGACGGACGGCAAATTCCTCAGCATTGCCGAGAAGGTCGCCAAGGAATATCCCGGCGTGAAGTGGGACGACTGGTTCATCGACATAATGACCGCGAAGCTTATCGATCCGTACAGACAGCGTGATTTCAAGGTCATGGTGCTGCCGAACCTTTACGGCGACATACTTACGGACGAGGCCGCACAGATACAGGGCGGCGTGGGCACCGCCGGATCTGCGAACATAGGTTCCAAGTACTCAATGTTCGAGGCGATACACGGTTCCGCGCCCCGAATGGTGACGGAGGGGAGAGCGCAGTACGCCGACCCGTGCAGTATGATCAAAGCTGTGGCGCTGATGCTCGACCACATGGGGGAGACCGCGAAAGCGAAGAAATTGGAAATGGCATTGGACATCTGCACCCAGTTCGAGAAGAGGCTGGTCATGACCGGAAGGTCCAACGGCGCCACGGGCGACGAGTTCGCGAAGTACATCATGGACACCATCGCAAGACCGGATCTTGAGAAGGTGTGGGACAAGTACGTCGCGGACGCTGTCGCTGCGCGCAAAAAATGATGCGGCGACGCATCATGATCCTTTTTTTCCGTGAACATCACGATAAAGGAAAACTCATATTGCTTTAATTAACGGCATGTTGGTTAAGATCTGCTTTAACAAAAATAATTTGATTAAAGAAAACGCATAAAAAATTTAACAAAAAAGAAAACTATTTATCACCATACTCTTTCCTCCATCTATGGATGACTTCCGATTCACAAAGAATGCGTCCGGCGAAGTAAAAATTTCCGAAGAAGGTTATTGTTACTTTGTGCCGAACACGATCCCTCCGAAACTGGACCTGAGCGAGAAACTCATGAGGAGGTTCTTGGAATCGACGGTGGGATTGGCAAAACTGGACGGAAAGCTCTCCGGGATCAGGGACGCTGAACGTTTCATTCTGATCGATGCGTTCGCAAGAAAGGAAGCTGTCAGCAGCTCGAGGATCGAGGGCATAGAGACCGACGTCGCGGATACGTACAAAGCTGACCGAGAACCTGAGAACGACCCTTTCAAGGCATCGGACCTCCAGGAAGTAAAGAATTACAAGGAGGCCCTTGAGCTCGGCCTCAGAGAGATCGCCGGAGGGAAGGACATCACAATGGACCTGGTCCTAAGGATGCATACGATCCTGATGCGCGGTGTCCGCGGGGCCGATATGATGCCCGGAATGATCAGGAATATTCCCGTTAAAGTGGGAGGAAAATGGGATTCGATGGAGGATGCATTCTTTGTGCCGCCTCTGGAAACATATCTCGAAAGCCTTCTGGAGAATCTTTTCACATATATCGGAAATGGTTCCGGGAATCCCCTGCTGGACGCTGCGCTCGCACATTATCAATTCGAAGCGATCCATCCGTTCCTCGACGGTAACGGGAGGATCGGCAGACTGCTGATAATGCTCATGCTCAGGAAGAGCGGCCTGATGGAGCATCCGGTGCTGTATCTCAGCGAATATTTCAACAGAAGAAGGAAGATGTACAGCGTCATCCTCTTCAATGTAAGCAGCAAAGGGGAATTCGACAGTTGGTTCGGCTATTTCCTCAATGCGATCGATTCTCAGATCGCCGGTGCGGCCAAGACCATAGAACGCCTCTCCGAATACAGGGCGCGGTTATACATGATCTCCGAAGGCAATGAGAAACTGCGTCTGCTCTGCGACATGCTGTTCGAGAATCCGTATGTGCGCGTGAAGGATGTGACGGGACGTCTGGGAATAACCGACCCCACGGCGCAGAAACTGATCGATGTCCTTCTGAAAAGAGAGGTCCTGGCCGAGGAGCCCGGCAAACGGAAGGGAAAACTGTACAAGGCCGAGGCGCTGCTGGATATTCTGAGCGATACAGGCGATGCTGCCGATCCCTTATTTCAGCCGCTGTGAGATAAGTGAAGCGCGCGCGGCTCATAATTCTTTTATTTTCTTTAGCGAAACGGCAACGTCGGCCCATGCGCCGCAATCCACGACGGTGGAATCGAACATCGGCATCATGATCACTTTGTAGTCGGTCGCACTTAAAAACCTCAGTAAAAGGATTCGGTACTCGCGGTCCGGTTCTCCCGGCCTTCTCGGTTTTCCGACAACGGACGCCCCGTAATCGTTCGGGAAATGGAATATCTTATGAAAACGGTCGCCGTCCATGCATCCGCAAACGCAGTCCGCGTTCAGGTCCACCACGTATTCCTCAAATTCCGTATTACCACGACCGCCGTGAATCCGCGTCGGAAGTAATAAAGATGTTGCCGGGATGAATATTTCTTCTCCGTCCCGGGATGCGCTGAAAGCGCAGACAACCGTTAAATACCATATTATGTTTTCCGGCGGCTTCCGATTGTTAACGGTGCTTCGGATATCCGGCCAGCTTGCTCCGTAACGCCTGTTTTTGTCCGTTTTTTCAAGTATAATTTATATACTGAATACCAATGAAAACTTATTTCTAAAAGAAGTTAGTTGGATTGACCATCCATCCATCTAACCCATTATATACGAATCTGTGAATCCCAATGGCAGATACCGCACCCGGGGGGGTGCGTATCATTTCCCGCGAATATAGGAGGAAATAAGTTGTCGAAGGAAAAGATACTCAACAAATTGAGCGATGCTGTTGTGGCCGGTAAACCGGAGCTGGCGAAAGAGGGCGCGAAAGAGGCCCTCGATGCCAAATTGGATGCTCTCGAAGCCATAAACAACGGGCTCGTAAAGGGAATGACGATTGTGGGCGACAAATACGCCGCACGCCAGGTCTACCTGCCCCAGGTCCTGATGTCGGCACACACGATGTACGCAGGTCTCGATCTGCTCTTGCCTGCCATCCCGAAGACCGCAATGGCGAACGTGAAGAAGTGTATGGCGTGCGTTGTCGAGGGTGACGTGCACGACATCGGAAAGAACATCGTCAAGACGATGCTCACCGCAAGCGGATTCGATGTCACCGACCTCGGAAAGGATGTCCCGATAGCGGACATCGTCAGCCAGGCGAAGGCAAAGAAATGGGACGCGATCGCATTGAGCACACTCATGACGCCCACGATGGACGGCATGAAGGCGGCTGTCGACGGCCTCGTCGAGAACGGTTACAGAAAGAATGTGAAGATATGCATCGGCGGTGCGCCGACGTCCCCCGCGTTCGCGAAGGAGATCGGAGCGGACCACAGGGATGCGAACGCGC